>JANOCF010000251.1:0-7378 GCA_031412055.1 Holophagales bacterium
CGGCGGAGAGCGCTACCTCACCCTGAACGGGTGTGAACAGCGCCTCCGCGAAAGGAGTGAGGGCATCCTGGCATTGCGAGCACCCTCCCATCAAGTGGGTGACCACATTCTTGGCCTCACGGGCGGGAAGGCTGCCATTCAGAAGTCCTTCTATCGCCTCGCGGGTCGGGTGACGATCGCTCATCTATCCCCTCCTACCGGTGCTAGTAATGAGAAGTATTATCTCACCCTAACTTCAACTACGCAAGCCCTCTTCCTCAGCTCAATCCGAACGGGTCGTAACCGGCGCCTTCGTCCGGGGTCTCTCCGGTGGGGTTCCCGGTGGGGTTGCCGTGGGCGGCAGGCGGACCGAACGGGTCAAAGCCGGCGCCCTCCATCTCCCAGATCCCGGAGAGGCCGCCCGAGCTACCGTCCGTATCGTTCGCTGCGAAGATCGTGAAGTCGAAGAGATTGGACAGCCAATCGAAAACCGAGCGCGGGCCGAATCCCTGTGCAGAGGCCGGAGTCGCTCCGGATAGGGCCAGGGCCAGCATCAACGCCAGAGTGAGCCCACCACGGCGAAAAGACTTGTGAAGCATTCAGTCCTCCTTTTTCCTCTAACAGATACCCCGAGTCCTAAATGGCCCCGGCGCCCGATATGCAACCAGCTCTACCTAGTACAAGTGCCGGAAACGGGCAAAAGGGGGAAACTCCTGAAAGACGACCGGCCCAACGCTGCCGGAGCATGCTGGGCCGCAGGGAAAAGGGTACGGCCTCCAACGTCCTCCGTCAACGAGCCAGGGAAGAATCCGGCCCGGAAGCTTCTTTACGTCCGAGGGGAACGGTGCAGCCTTGGAACCTGCCTTGAACCGAGCCCTTGCCCGCCTGGCCCTGGTAGGTGCCCTCAAAGGAGCCTTGAAGCACTACCAGGCCCGACGAGCTGGCCGGGGCGGCTTCCGGCTCCCGCAGCTCGAGCGAGGCCTCTCCGGTCGAGCCGGCCAGGGCGCCCATGCGGCTCCTACCGGTCACGAAGAGCTGCCCCCGGTAAGGGCCGCCCCCCTGATAGTCCACGATGCGCAGGCTCACCACCGGCAGGTCTGGATCGCCTGTTCGAAGGCTTACCTGCAACCCCGTTCCGTCGTGAACGGCGCAGCGCCCGGGCAGCGTGCCTTCGAACGACTGCCGGCCGGTGGCCACCAGGACGGCCCCGGTCGAGCCGGGCCGCAAGGAGCTGCGGGAGGAGATCTCCGCGGGCCGCAGGCCGGCATCGCCCAGGCGCGGCTGGGTCTCGGTGCCGCACCCTCCTCCAGAGACCGAGAGGGACAGCAGGAGTACAGCAAGGATGATTCGGCGGGGAGCTGGGAGGATTCTTTCCATGGAACAGAAATCAGTGGAGGATGCAACGTGTCGCGCTGGTCTCTTTCACTCTTCCGCCCGTACCGGCTCACGCGTTGCACCCTCGCTTCGAGACTTTTGCAGGATTAATGCCTATCGCCGACCTATCGCCGACCTATCGCCGAACAACCAGGCCCCACAGAAATGTCAGTCCGGAGAAGCCCAGCAGCCACCATCCCGAAATCTCATCCGGCTGCCCGAGCCGCAGCATCACGCCCGCGATCAGAAGGGCCGAGGCCACGATCATCCAGGAGGCCCGGTCGACGGAGCGCTCCAGGCGCTGGATGGCCTTGCGCGCGTCCGGCGCGAGGGTCGACTGGACGGTCAGATTACCGCGCTCGACCCGCGACACCAGGCTGTCGATTCTCCGGGGCAGACCGAAGAGGGCCTGGGCCTGGACGGCGCCTTCGCGCAGCAGATCCCGCCAGCCCATGCGCAGCTCGTTTCGCGCGAGCCGCTCCGCGAACGGGACCGTCTCCGACCAGGGATCGAACTCCGGGTCGAGCTGGGTGGTCATCCCCGAGAGCAGGCCCACGGCCCGGGACGCGAAGAGGAGATCCACCTCGACCTGGAAGGGCATGTCATAGAGAAGGTCGCGATACTCCCGGAAGAAGTACTGCGCCTCGGAGAGCGCCACGTCCCGCAGGCTGCCGAGGCTCACTCCCCAGAACCGCTCGAACAGCTCCTGGTGGATCTCCTCCAGGCGGCTGATGTCGGCTCCGGGCAGGAGTACGCCGGCGCTCACATACGACTGGACCATCCGGGCCGCGTCGCGGGTCCCCAGGGCGATGGCGTACTCCCGCAGCGCGTTCTGCAGGCGCTCGGGGATGACCGCCACCATGCCGAAGTCCACGAAGACGATCTGGAACGGCCTCTCGACCCCAGGGGGCGGAGCCGGCACCGGGTCTCCCGGCTCGAAGGGAGCTTCTCCAGGTATTGCTCCAGGCAGGGGCAGCGGCTTGATGAACAGGTTTCCGGGGTGGGGATCGGCGTGCACGAGGTGATGCACGAAGATCTGCTGCATGTAAATCCTATAAAGGACTCTCGCCACCTCGGGACGGGAGATGCCGGCGAGGTCGAGCGCGGCCAGATCGCCGATCTTGAGATAGCCGACGTTCTCCAGGGTCAGTGTGCGGCGGGCGCTGGTGGCCCAGAGGATCCGGGGGATGGCGACCCGCGGATCGTTGGCGAAGTCCTCGGCGAAGCGCTCGGCGTTCCGCCCCTCGTTCGCGAGGTCGAGCTCGCGCCGGGTCGTGGTGGCGATCTCGTTGGCCAGCCGGTCGAGGTCGACCCTTCGGCGCAACCGGCGCGAGACCTTGAGCAGGCGGAAGGCGAGCGAGGCCGCGGCGAGGTCGGTTTCGACGAGCACGTCGATCCCCGGCCGCAGCGCCTTGACGACCACCGGCTCGCCCGAGAGCAGCCGCGCCGCGTGGACCTGCGCCAGGGAAGCGGCGCCGATCGGCTCGGGGGAGAACCAGGAGAAGATCTCGCCGATGGGACGGCCGAAGTCCTCCTCGATCTGGCGGACCACGTCCTCGAAGCGCTCGGGAGGGACTTCGTCCTGGAGCCCGGCCAGCTCGCGGGTCACCTCCGGCGGGAGGATGTCCACCCGCACCGAGAGGAACTGGCCGATCTTGATGAGCACGCCGCCCATGCCCCCGGCCAGGTCGCGGTAGCGGCGGGCGATCCGCGCCCAGCGGGCCGTGGCCGGCGGCCGGAACCGGCGCAGGCCGGGCACGTTGAGGAACATGTCCCACCAGAGGACATGGAGAAAGGTCCGGGCGACGAACCGCCGCACCTTGCGGTAGCGCCGGAAGTCGATGCGGGCAGGCGGAGGAGCTTCCATCTCCCGCACGATGACCGATGAGGCGGAAGGGGTCAACCCGAGCCTGTGAATCGCTCCGCGTTCCGCCACTTCGCATCATCCAAAGATTTTGATGCGAACTATCTTGTTTTCTGCTGCCTGCTCTGAGTTTTTCTCAGCGAACGAAGGTCTGTCCACCCGTGCCGACGAGTTGGCCGTTGCGAACCTAGGATTTTTCGCAACAAACAGCGGCTCCGCGCGTGGTGCTGGGGCCCCATTCGCAACAGACGGACCGCCATTCGCAACAAAAAACCCTCAGTTCGCAACGGCTGGAGAGTTTTTCGCAACGGCTGGAGCGTCGGCGGTTGCGAAAAACCCTCCGGCGGCGCGTGCGCGAGGGAAGTTCGCAACGGCTGGAGGGTTGGCCGTTGCGAAAAACCCTCCAGCCGTTGCGTATCGCGCGATGTTCGCAACCGCCAGCCCGAAGTTCGCAACAAATCGGGCGGCGCCACAGCCGGACCGCAGAGAGGGATGGCGGAGGATGCTGCCGCCACTTTGTGGCAAGATCCCCATCCATGGCCGCGCGCCTCACCCCGGACCAGCTCACCTTCCGTCCGCTCTCCAGCTCCTCGGACTACGAGTCCTGCGTCGAGCTGCAGCGGGCGACGTGGGGGCGGGACTTCTCGGACGCGGTGCCCATGAGCATCCTCAAGATCACCCAGAAGGCGGGCGGGATCGCGGCCGGGGCGTTCGGTCCCGACGGGCGCATCCTCGGCTTCGTCTACGGGCTGACCGGCGTGCGCGGCGGGCCGCTCCCGAAGCCGGTGGAGCTCTTCCACTGGTCGCACATGCTCGCCGTCGATCCCGAGGCACGGGACCTGGGGCTCGGCACCCGCCTCAAGCGCTACCAGCGCGAGCAACTGTTAGCCCTGGGCATCCGCCAGGTCGAGTGGACCTACGATCCGCTGGAAGCGCGCAACGCCCACCTGAACCTGAACCACCTCGGCGCGGTGCCCGGCGAGTATGTCCGCGACATGTACGAGGGCGAGTTCGGGAGCGACCTCGCCAGGGGGATCGGCACCGACCGCTTCATCGTGGACTGGTTCATCGCGGACGACCGGGTGGTCCGGCGGCTGGCCGAAGGGCCTCCCGATACGGCAGAGACGATGCGCCGCTTCGGGGACGCGCCCGTGGTCGGCCCGGAGGAAGGAGATCTGCCGAAATCGCCACTTGTGCGCGTCGAGATCCCCGACAACGTCCAGGCCGTCAAGGCCGAGAACCTGGACCTCGCCCGCGCCTTCCGCGCCTCGACCCGCCGGGCTTTCGAGCACTACCTGGGCCAGGGGTGGCGGGCCGATGCCTTCTACAAAGACCCGCAGACAGGACGCTGCTACTACGGACTGTCCTCTCCATAGGGGAGCCATGTTGAGAATCGAGAGCATCACGCTACGCGAGATCCGTCTCGCCTTGAAAGAGCCCTTCCAGATCTCCTCCGGCACCGTGACCCACCGCCGGATCTTCCTGGTCCAGCTCCGCTCCGCGGACGGTGTCGAGGCCTGGGGCGAGTGCGTCGGCGGCGAGCAGCCGAACTACGGCCCGGAGACCATCGACCTCGCCTGGGTGGCGATCCGCGAGTACGTGGCGCCCCGGGTGCTCGGCCGCGAGTTCGCCGGTCCGGCGGAGATCCATCCGGCCCTGGAGCACAACTTCCGCGGCAGCAACATGGCCAAGGCCGCCATCGAGATGGCCGCCTGGGAGATGGCCGCGCGCATGGAAGGGATCTCCCTGAGCCGCAAGCTGGGCGGCACCCGGTCGCGTATCCAGGTGGGCATCTCGCTCGGCATCCAGGAGAGCCCGGAGGCGCTGGTGGAGAGGTCGCGGGCGGCGCTGGAGCGCGGCTACAAGAAGGTCAAGATCAAGATCAAGCCGGGCCAGGATGTGGAGTACGTCGTGGCCGTGCGCGATGCCCTGGGACCGCAGGCACCCCTCATGGCCGACGCCAACAACGCCTACAGCTTGAATGATATAGCGAGCCTGCTGGAGCTGGATCGCCTGGGCCTGATGATGATCGAGCAGCCGCTGGCCTGGGACGACCTGCTGCGCCACGCGGACCTGCAGAAGCAGCTCAAGACGCCGATCTGCCTGGACGAGTCGATCACCAGCCTGGACCGCGTCGAGGACATGATCAACCTGGGGAGCGGCCGGATCGTCAACATCAAGCCCGGCCGGGTCGGCGGCTTCCGCGCCTCCAGGGCGATCCACGACCTGTGCGCCGACCACGGCGTCCCGGTCTGGTGCGGCGGGATGCTGGAGAGCGGGGTGGGAAGAGCGCACAACGTCGCCCTGGCCTCGTTGCCGAACTTCACCCTGCCGGGGGACCTCTCGCCCAGCGAGCGCTACTGGGAGAAGGACGTGGTCATCCCCGAGTGGACCATGGACCGGGAAGGGTGGATCGACGTGCCGGTGGACAAGCCCGGCATGGGCGTCGAGGTGGACCTCAACCGGGTGGACGACCTGACCGAGCGCAGCGAGGAGTTGACGGCGAAGTAGGGGATGCTCTACCGATTCCTGGCCGATGCGGTGGTGGTCCTGCACTTCGGCTTCGTGCTGTTCGTGGTGCTGGGCGGGCTCTTTGCCCTGCGTTGGCCGCGGGCGGCCTGGTTTCACCTGCCGGCGGCAGCGTGGGGAGCGGGCATTGAATTTCTGGGGGGCATCTGCCCCCTGACGCCCTTCGAGATCCGCCTGCGCGAGCTCGGAGGTGAGGCGGGCTACGCGGGCGGCTTCGTGGAGCACTACGTCCTGCCGGTGCTCTACCCCGAGGCCCTGACCCGGGACATCCAGTACATCCTCGGCGGCTTCGTCATCCTGCTGAACGTGACGATCTACGCGATCGTCTTCCGGCGATGGCGGCGACGAGTAGCACGCTGACCACCAAGGCAGCCGTCACCACCCAACCCCACACTCCCGACCGCTTCCTCCCGCCCGGCAGCGGCACGCGGTCGCCGTCGCCGAGGACGACCACGCCGGCCCAGGCCTGGGCGGGGGCTCCGTCGTCGATCCGGTCCTGCTGGGCGGCCTGGAGGGCGGCGGAGACGGTCATGCCGTCCGCGAGGTGGCGGTAGAAGCGCTCGAAGAGGGCGGCTCCGTCGTCGTCCCGGAGGGGCCAGAGACTCGCGACCACCGTGTGGGCTCCGGCCTGGAAGAAGGCCCTGGCCAGCCCCATTACCCCCTCTCCTCTCAGGATCTCCCCCGCGGCGCTCTCGCAGGAGGAGAGCACCACCGTCCGGCCGGGCAGCGCCAGCCGGGCGATCTCGCGGACCCGGAGATATCCGTCCTCTTGCGGGCTACCGGGCGTCAGCAGGACGTACGAGCGGTCGGGTTCGATGTCGAACGTTCGGGCGTGCGTGGCGAAGTGGAGGAGTCCGAACCCGCCGAGCCCCGGTCTCTTGAGAGAGCTCTTGAGGTAGGCCTCGGACGCCTCCCCGCCCAGTCGCAGCTCGCCCCCTCCAAGATGACGCACCACGGACTCTCCTTCCTCGCGGGCATAGGGGAGAGACCCCAGCGAGAGGGCCGGTGAGTCGGGGTCGGCGAAGACGAGCGGCATCGCCGGCATGGCGTTCGCCACGGCCCCGCGATTCTCCCTCCAGCCCAGCCAGAGCGTGGCCGACGGTACCAGCGAGATCTCGTAACGGGCCGCCAGCGGCTCGGCGTCCGGCTCGGGCCTCAGCGCGGCGAAGGGGAGACGATGGAGCGCGTCGTCCGGGACGATCACCAGCCTGCGGATGTCGCCCGAGAGATTCGCGAGGGCGGCGGACAGCAGCTTGCGGTAGAGGACGGCCCCGGCTTCCGCCTCCCTGCCGTCCCGCGCCGCGAACATCCCGCTGAAGAGGCTCACAATCGGGCGCAGCTCGGTCCTGTCAGGGAGCCGGTAGGCGCGCGTGGCGGCCCGGGTCGAGACGAGGAGCCAGGAGCCGCCCCCGAAGCCGCCTGCCAGGTCGCTCCAGGGTGCAATCTGAAACGAGAGGAGGGCTTCGTCCGGACCGAGGTTGCGGCGCACCCGCTCCAGCGAGGCGAAGTCGGGCGACCGGCCGGACGGGTCGGGGTGCGTCAGGCGGAGAGCGTCGATGAGGGTCCGGGAGCGCATGCGCTCGATCACCCCGAAGGCGCGGCCCGGGTCGACTTTCTCAAGGAGGCTCCCGG
>JANOCF010000252.1:0-6775 GCA_031412055.1 Holophagales bacterium
CGTTGACCGCGCAGCCGTCCAGCACCTTCACGGTCAGCTCGAGGTTGTCGGGGCCGAAGAACCAGTAGACGCCGGTGTCGTCGGTGAGGGGCACGGCCCAGGCCGTACCTGACAGGCCGCTCTCCTGGGTCCAGGAGGCGGTCACGCGGAAGCGGCCCTCCTGCAGGCAGAGCGTGGAGCCGCCCGGGATGCAGGCCGGGGAGGTCTCGACGCGCTCCAGGGCGCCGGCGTCGCAGGGGTGCGGCCGCGCCTGGCCGACCTGGTCGGCCGCTTCGCAGCTCTCGGCGGGCACGAGACCCAGGGCCGGGCTGCCGGGGAGCAAGGGATGGCCGAGCAGCGGTCCGATCAGGGCGAGAGGGCCGAGACGGGGCTCCAGGCGGGCACCCGGGCCTCCGCCCGCGCGGTCGGAGGGAGAGACCGCGCAGCTTCCCGGGACGCCGATCACATTGTGGCCGCCGGAGCGCGCGCCCGAGCAGTCCTCATTTGAGCTCGCCGCGTTGCCGGCCACGATCGAGCCGGTGAAGCGGGTGGTGGGGCCCGCGGACAGACCGCCGCCCGACACTTCGGCCTGGTTCTGGGTGATCGTGACGCCCGAGAGGGTCGACGGTCCATCCTCCGGGAGGAAGAGGCCGCCGCCCGAGCCGAACGCCAGATTGCCCGAGACCGTGACGTTGGCCAGCGATACGTACCCGCCGGAGAGACCGCCTCCGTCCCTCCCGGCCTCGTTGTACAGCACCGTGCTGTCGGACATCTGGAGGCGCGCCTGGTCCTCTCCGAGGAACCCGCCGCCGTCCCCGCCCGCCTGGTTGCTCTGCACCGAGGTTCGATGGAGGCGAACCTCCACGCGGGAAGCGCGGTCGCGGGCCAGGAGCCCGCCGCCGCCGCCGTCCACCTGGCCGTTGCGGATCGTGACCCCGAAGAGGTCCGCGGACGCCCAGAGGTCGAAGACCCGGTCGCTTGCGACGCCGTCGATCGCGGTCGAATCCGCGCCCGCTCCCACGAGCAGGATCGGCTTGAGCACGTCGAGGTCGCCGGTCGCGTTGCCGTCCTCCCCGGCGCCCAGCCGGTGCAGGGCGTAGACCCCGGGGGGCAGCACGATCACCCGGTCCGGGTCTGGGCTCACGTTGGCCGCTGCCACCGCCTCGCGCAGGGAACAGTCGTGGTCGCAGACCAGGTCCAGGGTGTCGGCCGTCTTGGTGACGGTGAACACCTCCGCGGACGCGGGCAGGGCAATTGCCAGGGCAAGGTATGAGACGAAGCGGGCAGCTCGGATCACGGCTCTTCTCCTCAGGTTGGAACGAAGGCTCCCTATAGGATGTCATGCTCCCGCGGTCCATTTCAGGGGCGGTGCTAGACTCCCGGGCCTATGAATCCGAACCGCCGATTCGCGCTTCCGCTCGTTCTGATACTCCTCCTGGTTCCTGGCCGGGCGACGCCGCAGCCGGCTCCGGCCCTGTCGCCGCTGGAGCCGCCCTCGACCGGCGGCGTCGTGGCGGTCGACCGGGCGCTGGCCCGGCTGTCCACCCACCGGCGGCTGCTGGTGATCGCGGCCCATCCGGACGACGAGGACACCTCGCTCCTCACACTGGTGGCCCGGGGCATGGGCGGCGAGGCGGCGTACCTCTCCCTGAGCCGGGGAGAAGGCGGGCAGAACCTGATCGGACCGGAGCTGGGAGTGGACCTGGGGCTGATCCGCAGCCGCGAGCTCCTGGCTGCGCGGCAGGTGGACGGCGGGCGGCAGTTCTTCACCCGGGCCTACGACTTCGGCTACACCCGTTCGCTGGAAGAGACCCTCCGCCTCTGGCCGAAGGAAGTCCTTCTTGAGGACGCGGTGCGGGTCATCCGGCGCTTCAAGCCGCAGGTGGTGGTCTCGATCTTCCCGGGCCAGCCGCACCCCAATCATGGCCAGCACCAGGCCGCGGGCGTGACCGCGCACGAGGCCTTCCCGATGGCCGGAGACCCGGCCGCCCTGCCGAAGCTTCGCGAGGAGGGTCTCCTTGCCTGGGCTCCGCAGATCCTCTACCGCTCGGGTTTCTTCAATCCGCCGCCCAACGCGATCCCCGTGTCCATCGCCGCGGTCGACCCGCTGCTCGGGAAGTCGCTGTACCAGGTCGCTTCGGCCAGCCGCAGCATGCACCGCTCCCAGGACATGGGACGTTTGCAGGAGCTGGGTCCGCAGGAGACCCGGGTGGTCCCGGTCACGGGGTCCCCGGCCGACGCGAAGGAGCTTTTCGCGGGAGTCGACACCCGGTTGACGGCCATTGCCGCAACGGTGCCCGACGCCCAGCGCCGGAGCCACGCGGCGGACCATCTCGACGCGGCCCAGGTGGTCGCGGAGCGCACCCGCGCCGCCGTCAACCCTGCTCGTCTTGGGGAGGCGGTGCCCGGTTTCGTGGAGATCCTGAAGCACCTGCGAGCGGCCCATGCCTACCTCGACCGTCCCGAGGAGCGTCCGGCCGGGGAGCTGATCGCCGAGAAGATCGAGATCGCCGAGGCCGGGCTGGCCGCGGCGGCCGGGATCGCCGTGGACGTCACCACCGAGCGCGAGTCGCTGGTCGCGGGCGAGACCTTTCCGGTGCAGGCGGTCCTCTGGAACAGCGGCGGCCTTCCGCTGGTCAAGGCGGTCGTGGAACTGACGTCTCAGAGCGGTATTGGAGGGTCAGGCGCGTCCCAGGATCCGGCGGCCGGAGCGCTCGCGAAGTGGGACCTGGAGGCGTCCGTTCCCCCCGCGGCTCCGGTGACCACGCCCTACTTCCTGAGGAAGCCGCTCGCCGGCAGCCTCTACGACTGGTCGGAGGCGCGGCCCGAGGAGAGGGGCGAGCCCTTCGAGGCGCCGGCGCTGACCGCGCGCTTTTCGTTCACGGTCGAAGGCATTCCGGTCACCCTGGAGCGCGAGGTGGTGCACCGGCACCGCGACCAGGCGTTCGGGGAGATCCGGCGCCCGCTGCGGGTGGTGCCCCGCGTCGAGGTGGGGCTGGCGGACGAGCTGCTGGTCTGGCCGGTGGCCCGGCGCGAGTCCCGGCGCCTGCAGGTGACGCTGGCCTCGCACGCGAAAGAGGCGGTCCAGGGCCGCCTGGAAGCTGGCGTCGAGGCCACCGTGGAGGGCAATTCTGGCTGGGCGCCGGTGGAGCCCGTGCCGTTCACCCTGGAGCCGGGCGAGGAGAAGACAGTCGAGGTGGCTCTCAAGCCCGCCAACCTCGCGCCGGGACGCTACCGCGTCCACCTGGAGGCGGTCCTGGAGGATGGGGAGCGCTTCGGCCTGTCCGCGCCGGAGGTCGACTATCCGCACATCCGGCCGACGCCGCACCCCGAGGTCGCGGACATCGCCATCAGCGCTGCGGACGTGAAGCTGCCGCCTCTGAAGCGGGTGGGCTATGTCCGGGGCGCGTCGGACCGCGTGCCGCAGTTCCTGCTCCAGGTGGGCGTGCCGCTCACGCTGCTCGGTCCCAACGATCTGCTGGAAGGGGACCTGAAGGGCTTCGACGCGATCGTCGTGGGGAGCCGCGCCTACGAGACCGACCCGGTGCTGGCGCGGGCCAACCCCCGGCTGCTGGAGTACGCCCGGGCCGGCGGGCTGGTGATCGTCCAGTACCAGCAGTACCCGTTCGTCGAGGGCAAGTTCTCCCCCTTCACCCTGGAGATCGCCCGGCCGCACGACCGGGTGACGGATGAGACGGCGGCGGTGACCCTTTTGGACCCCAGCCATCCTGTCTTCACCACGCCGAACCGGATCGGCGCCCAGGATTGGGAAGGGTGGATCCAGGAGCGCGGCCTCTACTTCCCGCGCACCTGGGATCCGGCTTTCGTGCCGTTGCTCGCCATGACCGATCCGGAGCAGCCGGAGACCCGGGGCGGCCTGCTCATCGCGAAGCTGGGTGAGGGGCATTACGTCTACACCGGGCTGGCCTTCTTCCGCCAGCTTCCGGCCGGGGTCCCGGGCGCGTACCGCCTGTTCGCCAACCTGCTGGCGCTCAAGTAAGGCGTGGTACCATTGAGTTGCGCCCGGGCGGGTTTCGTGTTCTGATCCCGCAACCCGTCGGGCGAAGGAGGCATTCATGGGCGCGATCCCAGAGTACCGAGACAACATCGGTGAGGAGATCGAGTACCCCGACTCCGACGGCCAACCCATGGCCGAGTCGACTCTTCATCGGAAGGTGATGTCCGATCTCATCGAGGCGCTTGAGCGCCGGTACGAGGGCGATCCCGGCGTGTGGGTCGGCGGCAACCTCCTGCTCTACTACGTGGAGGGAAATCCGCGGTTCTCGGTCTCCCCCGACGTGCTCCTGGCGCCGGTCGCCAAGTGGGACCGGCCGATCTACAAGCTTTGGGAGGAGGGGCAGCCTCCCCGCTTCGTCATCGAGGTCACCTCCAGCACCACCCGCCGGGAGGATCTCGGCAAGAAGAAGGACCTCTACCAGCGGCTCGGAGTGGAGGAGTACATCCTGTTCGATCCCCTGGGGGACTACCTGAAGCCCCGCCTCCAGGGGCACCGGCTCCAGGCGGGCCGGTACGTCCAGACCGCTCTCCAGCCGGACGGCTCCCTTCTCAGCCGGGTAACGGGGCTGATCCTCCGGCCCGAGGGGACGAGTCTCCGGCTTTTCGATGCGAGGACTGGCGAGCGTGTCCTCTGGGACCGGGAGCGCGCCCAGGCGCTGGAAGCCGAAGTGGCCCGGCTGCGCGCCGAGCTGGCCCGAAATCGTCGAGATCCCTGAAAGATTTTCCTCCTCCCCCGGGCAATGATGCTGTTCCCCCGGCCGGGGGACGATTCTCCTTCGACGTTTCTTCCTTTCCCCCGGCCGGCGGGAGCGCCCGATCGGCGAGGGGGCTCCGCGAATCGTCCGGGGGAAGCAGCCGCGAGCCCGGGGGAGCCAGTCATGAGCCCGGGGGAGCGGTCCCCGCCACCAGCAAACCGGGATAAACTGCCGCGGGGCAAAGCCCCCCTCCTGGACCAAACCGATGAAAACGATCCGAACCCTGCTCTGCGCCCTTCCGGCGCTCGCCATCCTGGGATGCGGCGACGGCCGCACCCCTCTCGTCATCTACTCACCGCACGGCGGAGACCTCCTCTCTCTCATGGAGAAGGCCTTCGAGGCGAAAAATCCCAACGTGGACGTCCGCTGGCTCGACATGGGCTCGCAGGACGTGTACGACCGGGTCAGATCCGAAGCCGCCAACCCGCAAGCCGATCTCTGGTACGGCGGACCGCAGACCATCCTCGGCCGCGCCGCGAGCGAGGGGCTGCTCGCTCCGTACCGGCCGCAGTGGGCGGACGCCATCCCGCCCGAGAGCCGCGGAGCCGGCGACCTCTACTTCGCGTCCTACCGCACGGCCCCGGTCCTGGTCTACAACTCCAAGGCCGTTACCGCCCAGGATGCCCCCCACGACTGGGACGATCTCCTCGACCCGAAGTGGAAGGGGAAGATCCTGATGCGCGATCCGCTGGCGAGCGGCACCCTGCGCACCATGTTCGGGATGATCCTCTCCCGCTCGGTCGAAGAGACCGGCAGCCCGGACCAGGGCTTCGACTGGCTCCGCCGCCTCGACGCCCAGACCAAGGAGTACCTCCAGCAGCCGGCGCTCATGATCGAGAAGCTGAACCGGCAGGAGGGGCTCGTCACCATCTGGGAGCTGACCGACCTGCTCTGGCAGCGCAAGCGCGGCTCCCCGCTCGCCTTTCACTTCCCGACCAGCGGCACGCCGGTGATCGACGACTCCCTGGGTCTCGTCAAGGGCGCGCGCCATCCCGAGGAGGCCAAGGCGTTCATCGAGTTCGTGGGCAGCACCGAAGGGCAGGCCCTCGCCGCCCGCGACGCCTTCCGTCTGCCGGCCCGCACCGACATGCCTTCCGACCAGCTCCCCCCTTGGGCGCAGGAGGTGATCCGGGACTGGAAGCCCGCCCGGGTCGACTGGGATGCGATCGAGAAGAACGGCCAGGCGTGGATGGCTACCTGGGACCGGAGCATCCGCGGCAAGGGCGCGGCGCAGCCCTGACTCCGCTCATGCCGTTTCTGACTCTGGACCGGCTCGACAAGAGCTTCGGCGCGCAGACCGTGCTGCGCGAGCTCTCCCTGGAGATCGAAAAGGGAGAGATCCTCGCCCTACTTGGCCCCAGCGGCAGCGGCAAGACGACCGCGCTGCGCCTGATCGCGGGCTTCGAGACGCCCGACCGCGGACGCATCCTGGTCGGCGGGGAGGACGTGACCCCGCTGCCTCCCGCCCGCCGCCAGTTCGGCATGGTGTTCCAGCACTACGCGCTGTTCCCCCACCTGACCGTCGGCGAGAACGTGGCCTTCGGCCTGGAGACCCGCAAGCTCGGCAAGGAGGTGCTTCGGCAGAAGGTGTCCGAAGCGCTGGCCCAGGTTCAGCTCCCCGGATTCGAGGGGCGCCGGGTCGGGGAAATCTCCGGTGGCCAGCAGCAGCGCGTCGCCCTGGCCCGGGCGCTGGCTACGGAGCCGCGAGTCCTTCTCCTCGACGAGCCGCTGTCCAACCTTGATCCCACCCTGCGCGAGCGCACCCG
This sequence comes from Holophagales bacterium, assembly GCA_031412055.1. Taxonomy (GTDB): domain Bacteria; phylum Acidobacteriota; class Thermoanaerobaculia; order Multivoradales; family UBA5704; genus DATMER01. The sequence goes on from JANOCF010000252.1 coordinate 6,518, forward strand.
CCGCGAGCTCCGGCGCACCATCCGGCGGGTAGGGATCACCACCGTTCTCGTCACCCACGAGCAGGAGGAGGCCTTTCACCTGGGCGACCGGGTGGCCGTGCTCCACGACGGCATCCTCCAGCAGGTGGGGTCTCCGGAAGACCTTTACGAGCTTCCGGCCACCCGCTTCGTAGCCGGGTTCGTGGGCCGGGCGAGCGCGTTTCCGGGGACGTATGAGGACGGAAAGGTCCGGCTGGCGTCGGGACCGGTCTGGCCCGG
>JANOCF010000253.1:0-9508 GCA_031412055.1 Holophagales bacterium
GCTCGGTGACGCCGTACTCCGCTTCGACAGCCTGCTGGATCTCCACGGCAGCCAGGGAGTCGAGACCCAGTTGAGTCAGAGGCCGGTTGAGCCGCACCTCTGCCGTGGGTACACGGCAGGCGCGAGCTACCAGGCACCGGAGTGAGGCCGCGAGCCCCTCATCATCCTGCGCAGGGTCCAAGGCTCCGGCGAGGCTCCGGCCGACGACTTCCAGCTCCCCCCGTAGATAGGCCTCCCGGCAAGCACCTCGCCGCACCTTGCCGCTGGACGTCTTGAGGAGCGTACCCGTCCGGATCAGCGCGACCTCGTGGACGTGGATCTCGTGCTCCTCGGCAATCGCTTGGCGGACGGCGCCCGTCACCTCCGAAGCCGTCGCCTCAATCCTGCGCTCCACCTCGCAGATGAGGACCGCCCGCTCCTCCCCGTCGTGCTCGATTGAAAAAGCCGCGCTCCCACCCGCCCGCAGGGCCGGATGGCAGGCCTCGGCCGTCACTTCGAGGTCTTGAGGGTAGTGGTTGCGCCCGCGCAGGATTAGCAGGTCCTTGAGCCGGCCGGTGACGAAAAGCTCACCCTCCCGGAGAAAGCCGAGGTCTCCCGTCCGCAGGAACGGCCCCTCCCCGGTGGAGAGGCGCGCCGCGAACAGACGCTCGGTCTCCTCGGGTCGCTCCCAATAGCCACGCGCCACACTTGACCCCGCCACCCAGATCTCACCGACCTGGTCCGGCACGCAGGGTACGCTTGTCTCCGGATTTGCGATGACGATCCTTTGCCCTCCCCAGGCGCTCCCACAGCCGACGAGGGTCCGGGCCTCTCCTTCCCAGGGCTCCGCCACCAGGCTATTCTGGAGCGCCGCAGCGTCGAAAGCACCGAGCACCGGCTCCTCGAACACCCGGCCCCCCGCCACGAAAAGCGTCGCCTCAGCAAGCCCGTAGCACGGATAGAACGCCTCTCGCCGAAAGCCGCAAGGCGCAAACGCTTCAACGAAGCGCGCGAGCGTTGCCGCGCGGACGGGCTCGGCGCCATTGAAGGCGACCTGCCAGCTCGTCAGATCCAACTCCTCGCGCATCGCGGCCGTGACCCTCCTCGCGCAGAGGTCGTAGGCGAAGTCGGGCCCTCCAGAAGTGGTGCCGCGGTAGCGGGAGATCGCGCGCAGCCAGCGGACGGGTTGCTGCAGAAATGCGAGAGGCGACAGGAGGATGCAGCGGGCACCGACGAAGGCGGGCTGCAGGACGTTTCCGATCAGCCCCATGTCGTGGTACAGCGGGAGCCAACCGACGATCACGGACTCCTCCGACTGGCCGAATGCCTGCCGGATGAGCTCCTCGTTGTGCATCAGGTTGCCGTGGGTGACCACGACTCCTTTGCGGTCCGACGTCGAGCCGGAGGTGTACTGGAGAAAGGCGACAGCCTCCTTTCCGGGCGCGGTCTCGGCCCACTCCCCGGCAAGCCCGTCGGCGACTGCGTCAGTCGCGATCCACTCCGCCTCGCGGAGCTCGGGCACGTGAGCCAGGATCTCCTCACGGCGCCCCGCAACGGCCGATGTCGTCAGGACGACCCGGACCCGGGCATCCTGCGCGATAGCCCGCAGACGTGGCTGCGGCCCTCTCGGACTGGGTGGATACGACGGGACGGCAACGACGCCGGCGTAAAGGCAGCCTAGGAAAGCGGGGATGAAATCAAGCCCCGCAGGAAAGAGCAGCAGCGCCCTCTCGCCTGCTGCCTGGAGTTGCTGAAGCGCTGCCCCAATCGCCCGCGCGCGGGTGTCCAGTCGGCCGTACCGGAGCTCGTCCTCTTCGACCTCTCCCGAGCGCAGGAAGGTGTACGCAGGCTGCTCGGGTTGCTGCTGCGCACGTGCTCTCAGGACGGAGACCAGATCTCCCTGTTTCAAGTCCGTTTCCTCTGCCCGTTCCAGTAGGTAGCCATTGTCGGAGTGCCTTCACACCACTGGGTGTGCGGGGTCCCGAGAAAGGGGACAAACGAAGGAGGCGCGTTTTCCAGGGCGGGGAGCACCTTTCTTGCCGGAGCCCAAGCTGAACGCGAACAAGGAGCCCCAACCATGACACCCTCTCAAGCCCCTCCATCTCCCGGCCGGCCGCGCTCATCGGTGAGCGACTCTCGCGCGGGGCTCTGGGCGCTGATCCGGAAGGTGAGAATCCGGCTCCTGATCATGACCTTCCTTGAGCCCCTCTATCTTCTCAAGGGCGGACGCAAGCGCTGGGACCTGCTCCTCGGCCGCTGGGGCCAGTACCCCCGCCCAACTCGCAGAGGAGGCGTCTGGATTCATGTCGCCGGGATGGGAGAGATGAGAGTAGCCACAGCGCTCGTCCAGGCCTTGCCGCCGGACCTCCCAGTCGTCCTCACCACGCACACGACCTGGGTCATCCAGATGGGTCGGGAAGCTTTGGGAGAGCGGGTGGATTACGCCATCCTACCCTACCCCTTCGCGTTTACTACACGACGGTTCCTCCGCCGTTTCGCTCCCCGGCAGCTCATCATGGTCGAGTCCACCGACCTCCGTCCCATCCTCCACCTGCAGATGGCCAGGCGCGAGTTGCCGAACGCCATCGTCAACGGCTGGTTCAACGAGAATTGGCTTGTTGAAAGTGAGCTGTACCTGCCCCTGCTCCTGGGAGTCCACCTCATCTGCGTCCGCAATGAATCGGATCGTAAGTTCCTGGCGGACCTCGGCTATCCCTTGGACAGGATCTCGATTACCGGCGAGTTGAGGTACGACGTAGTAGCCGGCTCCCATTCCGAGACCGAGAGCCGGTTGCAGGAGCTCGCCGGCGGCCGCCCCATTCTCATCGCCGGCTCGACCCACCCGGACGAAGAGCCGGAGGTCCTCGACGCCTTCGAGCGCCTTGGCGGGGGCGAGCGCGCCATGCTGATCATCGCGCCGCGATCCCAAGGGGGCTTTCAGGTCTCGGAGCAGTTCCTGCGCGAGCGCGGCGTCGACTTCGTCCAGCGGAGCCAATTTCCGCTCACGGGTCGACCGGCCGTCGTCCTCCTCGACCAGTTGGGCGAGTTGGCATCCCTCTACCGGCTAGCCACGGCGGCATTCGTCGGCTGGAGCCTTATCCCGGACGGCCGTGGCCGCAACCCGGTAGAGCCTGCCCGTTTTGGCGTGCCCATTGCCGTCGGACCCAACATGGTCAACTTCCAAGCCCATGCGAACGCCTTCGATCGCGCTGGCGCCTGGCAGCGCGTTACCAATGCCGAAGAGCTGGCCCGGACGTGGGCCGCCTGGCTCGACGACCCGGTGCTCGCACGGCAGGTAGGTCAGCGGGCGGAGGAACTGGTCGAGTCTCAACGGGGACACAACATGACGAAAACCCTGGAGCGGCTGCAGCCGCTCGGACTCAGGTGCGCAGTGGGTGCCGTGCCGGCGACTCCGAACGCGTAAAGGAGAGTGCCTTAACCAGCAGTCGACAGATTCCCGTATTAGCTGGCATCAGCGCCAGGTCCGGAATTCACCAGGGGTGGAGCAGCGGTGGGCACAGCATCGCAGCGGCCATAGGGCGGCCAGGCTTCGTACTGTTCGCGCGGCACCTGGAGCACATCGTGCTCCACGAAAAGATAGTTCTGGCGCTTGAGGCCTTCCCCGCCCGACCCTCGCCGCTGCTGCATTTTGTCGACATGGAACTGACGGAGCTCGCGCCCAAACTGGAGGTTGCCGCAGTCGAGAAAACGCACCGCGCCCTCTGCGTCGCGCGCAGTCATAACCTTGCCGAGAGTGAAGAGGCTCGGCGCAAACGGAATGTCGAGGTATCCTCTCTCGAACGCCTTTACAATTCCAAGGGTGATATTACCCCCGCCACAATAAATCACGCTGTCGAGGATAGCCTCCACCTCGTCGCGGATCACTTGCTCCTCCTCGCGGACGCGCTCAAGATCACGCGGTGTCAGGCGTCCTGCCGTAGCGAGAGCGAGCTTCACCAACTCGATCGCTTCCAGATTGTCTTCAAGAGATGGGATTCTTATCGCCTCGACGGGCGTCTTGATCAGAATCCTTGTAGCATCAGCGAGGGCTGCGGTTGCCGCCGAATGAAAGATTAGATTGCGCGCCCTCTGCGGGTTAGCAGGGAAGGCAGCCATGTACTGGTGAAAGACCGTGCTCACCTGAACGCGCGGATAGCCGAGGCGCGCCAGCACGCCCTGGCCCATGGAGGCCATGGTGCGAATCGCAGCAACGTCCTGGATCTGGTGCCCCTGTTCCGCGTAGCCGAGACTCACCGAACGAACCCCCTGCTCGACGGCCAGGATGGCCTCCAGAAGCGAGACGACAATCGCGAGGCTGGGGGGAATGAGAGTTGCTGTCAGGACTCCGAAAAACTCACGATCGAGGGCAATCCCGAATCGTTCCCAATACAGGCCCGTCAGCCGGTCGACGTACTGCCAGCAGCGGATCGACTGGTCGACAGGATAGTCCTTGAAGTAGGGGATATTGTAGCAGATTGCCCCGCCCTCGAAAGAGGTCACCCCCCCGGCATAGGAGACCTCCGCCAGAAGCCGGGGGTCACGAGTGCTGTGCCGGGTTTGGATAGGAAGCCCGACAGAGGCGGCGATGCGCCGCAATTCCGACACTCCATGATTGATGACAGGGAAGCCGTTGAGAGTCGACTCACGGAGGCGGCGACTATCCCGAATCCCTTCCTGCGCGCCAGAATAGTTGTTGTTACGCGTCAGCGAGTCCACCTGATACGAAAGGACGCGGATCCCGGCGGTCTTGAAGAGCTCAAAAAGTCGGATCTGATCGTCGACTCGGGCCACCCCCGACCGGGGCTGGATCAACGGCTCCAAATCACCAGCGAGAACCTTACTCTGGAGGGCAGCGAACGATGGACGGGATGCTAGATATTCTGCGTTCTCTTCGAGAACGGCTGCCTTTCGCCCTGTGCTCCAGGTGGCCAGGACTTCACGGCGTTGCGATTCGAAAAGTCCCAGGTCGAGAGGTGCCTCGTAGAGGTCGACCTTCGCGGGCCACTGCAGGTGCGTCCCTCCCTGAGCGAGGCCGCGTCCCAGCACTGGCTCGATCCCATAAAAATCACGGGCCAAGAGTTCGAGAACCGTGCCAAGATCGACAAATTTGGTGAAGACCCGATCGAACCCCATGGCCAGGAACCGCTCCTCGCCGCCTACGCCACTTCCCAGGACCAGGTTTCCTCCCAGATACCAGCGAGTGGTGGCGGACTTATACCGGTTCATCAGCTCACGGAAATCACGAAGGTAGTAAGTGGCATGGCCGTCCTGGCTTGAGATCATCACTGCGTTGGCCACAAGGGCACTTCGAAAAAAGTCTTCGAGGGCCGTCTGCGTTCCGAGAAAGATCACCTCGTAGCCGCTCTGTGTCAGAGCTTGGCGCAAGAGGGTAAGGCCGACGGAGTGGGCGTCCCCTCCAATACCACCTAACACGACAGTGTGACCATTCTGATCTGTCATGAGCGCCATGCGTGCCGGTGCCCCGGCACATCCCTTGCTGTGCACATATAGGGATAATAGCACCACGAGTTAGTCCCCCTTCCACCCGGTGGGGCTCGCGTTCTCAGGTGAGAGCGCGGGACTGTTGAGTCAGCAGGGATCCGAGGGTGCGAAAATCCTCCGCTTCGATCCGGTAATCACTTAGAAACCGCGAGAACTGAACGACTAGAGCGGCTTCTCGTGAAACGGCAGGTGAGTAGATGTGGGCAGGCCGACCACGCCCAGCCGAATGAGGGGTGGTAAAGCATAGATAGCCCTTCTGCGCCAGGCGCGAGAGAAGAACTCCCGCTGTTTTGGAGGGGTAGGTCCGTCCCAAATTCCTGCTGATAAACCGCGAGACCTCAAGCGCGTCAGCTTCTTTCAGCTCCCACACAGCACTCATCATCTGCCACTCCGTAGGACTTAGCGATGGCTGGTTGGCTGAACCCATGACCTGAGGTTATCTCCGGCGAGTATTTTTCGCAAGCTGGGTGCCACACCGAGACCTCATGACGCTACTTGCTGGGCTCTGAGCGTCTCAAGAGTGAGGAGGAGACTCTTCTCGACATTATCGTGAACTCTATAACAACGGGCCGCCAGCGCCCGGTCTCCCGGCCGGAGCGCTTTTGACGTCGCAGAGACTCCCTTTCCCGTCGCAGAGTCCCGATCCCCTGCCGCAATGTCTGGATTTCCCGTCGCAACGGATCGCTTCTCTGCGACAGATCGTCGCGAAGTCGTTTCAGCGAACGCGCAGAGCGTCGCAGTTTTCCCGTTCTCTGCGATGACTTGTCGCGCGTTGAACACAACTCCGCGACACATCGTCGCAGAGTCATCGAAGAGCGTCACGCAGTCATCGCAAAACATCGCAGGGTTATCGCAATGCGTCGCAGAGTCATCGCAGATCGTCGCAGGTTATCCTTGCGCCGAAGAGACTCTGCGACACTTCGTCGCAGATCATCGCGACGTCGTGGCAGCTCCGCGACGCTTCATCGCAGAGAGTCGCGGAGTTGTGACGCCTTACCAAGTCAACGTCGCAGAGCGTCGACAAGTTTCCGCAACTTCTCCGTGCTCTCTGGACGCTTCTCCGCTCATCCAGTAGAATCAGCGCGTAAATCGACCATCAACGGCATCTTCCAGGCTCCCGAGGACCTCAGCCCGGATGATTCACGCAATTTCGGTAGCGTCTGAGGAGAGCTGAATGGGCAAGAGTCTATCGGTCAAGCAGGTGCTGGCGCAGTTGGAGGCGAAGGTCGCGCTCCACCGGGAGCAGCAGGCCTTCCACGAGCGGCAGGAGGAGCTTCATCGGGAGCAGAAGACACTGCATGGCGACGAGTTGGCCAGGGCGGTCGAGAGCTGCGAAGCCTTCCGTGCCGCCTCGGCAGGCCTGGGCGAGTTGCTGAAAGCCGACGAGACCACCTCTCCACCGAAGGACTCTCCTGGTGAGGAGCTTGACCTGATGTCGATGTCTACCCTGAGCCCGCTGATCGCTCGGATCGTGGAGGGCAAGAGCACGGACGAGCCGTTTGGAGCCACGGTGGTCACAAAGGAGCTTCACGAGCGCTGGGGGGCGAAGCTGGGCCGCCGGGTGGACTCGCGGACGGTTTCGGCGACCCTCCGGCGCTGGAAAGCTTCAGGCAAGCTGAAGCTCGTGCGCGAGGGGTGGTCTTATAGCGAGGCGCTGTACACCCGGCGTTAGGTCGCGCTGGGGCGCCTGATCGTTGCCGAGATCTGATTGGGACAGTGGGTCTGGAGCCCCCCCTGGGGTACTTGCCGGATGTTGCCGGATGGCAAGAGCATGCGGATCGATCCCGGGGCATCCCTCGCCATAGCTGGGCCGGGCCCTTCGCCCCCTCGGCCACTCCCCCGTACGGACGGGCAGTTGAGGTCCATTGATGGTGAGAAGCTTTTTGAAGGCCACCGATTCCCGTAAACTCTTCAGAATCAGTGGTATCCCCAAGGTTGGCGAGTTCGAACTCTTTCACCGACCTAGAGAATTTCTTGCGCCGGATGGATGCCTTCCGCCGGGGAGAGGTGGCGGCTTGAGGTGCCCCCCCGGCGGCTCTCCCCTACCAGCCGGGATCTTACCCTAGCCGCCGGAGAGCCGGCGCCGGGTTGACCGGGGGCTCAGGGGCACGTCTCCGCGCCTCGACGCGCTCGGGTGAGCGTGGCGGCGACTTCGCGAGCCAGCTCGGCGGTGGCGGTTTCGCGGCGAGCGGCTTCCTGAAAGAGGAGGACGGCGGCCAGGGCTTCACGGGAGACGTCGTGAGCCCGGAAGACGGCGACCATCTCGTCGGCCAGGACGCGGACTTCCGCTGTGTTCCCCACCTCCAGATGGGAAACGACCAAGTCCAGGGTGGCGAGCGCGGCCTCAAAGGGATTCCTGGCATCAAGGAAGGTCTGGCGGACGCCGTCGAGGAGCTGGCGAGCCCGCTCGTGCTCGCCCAGGCCGGCAGCCACGCGTCCCTCCACCCACCGCAGGCGGAGGTGGTCCATCGTGCCCCCGTGCGCTGCAGCCAGCTCCCGGAGGTCCGGGAGGAGCGCATCCGCCTCCTGATGGCGGCCGGCCTTGGAGAGGTTGTCCACGAGGTTGTGACGAAGACAGAGGAGGAGGCGAGGCTCCCGAGCTGGGTCAATGAGACCATTCGCCTCCTTCAGGGTCTGAAGGGCGGACTCCGATTCCCCCATCTCGGTGAGCAGGAAGGCCTTCGAGATGAGGCTCCTGCCGGCGAGGTGCGGATCCCGGTGCTCGCCGTGGAGGAAGAGCTTGACGGCATCATCGAGCAGCTTGATGGCCTCGGGGAATCGACGCTGTGCAGTTCGGAGGGGAGCCTGCAAGTCCAGGAGGATAGGCTCGTAACCCAGGGCATCCTCCGTGTCTTTGATTCCCGCCTCCCACCAGGAGATCGACATGGAGAAGCACCGCTCGGCGCCGATGAGATCGCCATCCACCCGTTGCGCGTTCCCAAGAGCTGCCCAGGCGAGGCTGCGGAGCTGGTAGACCCAGCTCTTCTCGAAGAGGCCGCCTTCCGCGATCCGATCCGCCACATGGACTGCGAGGTCGGCCAGGTGGACGGCCTCGGACGGCTTCCCGGCCGCGGTCTGGCAGCTTCTCCGGGCCAACAGCTCGCAGAGGCCCCAGCTCACAAAGCGGGGATCGGCGTGGAGGCGGGCCAGGCGCTCCTCCGGAGCCAAGGGGAGAAGTTCCTCCAGGAGCCGGGGCGCCTCGGCGCGCGACCGGGCGAGGGCGGCATCGATGGGGCCGAAGACAGGGGGCAGGGCGTTAGCCTGGTGCAGCTCGAGCAGCCAGCCGCCCACCTCCCGGCAGTGAGGACAGACGGCGAGCACGTGGAAGAGCTGCTCGGTCTGCTTCGCCGTGCGGTCTGCGGCGAGCAGGTGCTCCAAGGTGGCGGCATCGAGATGTCTGTGCTCCATGCAATCCTCCTCTTCAGAGCTTCTTTGAGCGAGCGCATAATAGCGCACACAGGAGACAATCGGTATCCCTGCGGGCGAAAAAGCGGGCCGGGGAGACGCAACCCGGCCCGTCAAGCCGGATTAGCCGTTGGGCTCGAGACCGGAACCGGTGTCGCCGGAGCTACCCGCGGTGGGCGCTGGCCCGCCATCCGGATCGAGGACGGAGCCGATGTCTGCCCAGAGGAAGAACAGGAAATTGAAGAGCTGCGAGAGTCGAAGCATTCGGACCTCCTGAGGGCCGCACTGCCTCCAGCCACCACGGCCGGAACGGCGGGCCTCTCAAGAGACAGTGTGCTGTGCCTTCCCTGGAAAAGAGCTGAGCTGTGGGGACGGACACGGAGGTTCGCCGGGCGAAGCTGAGAGGCGCCGGCGTCGCTATACCGCCGCTCTGCCCGTCTGAACGGGGGAGTGGCCGAGGGGGCGAAGGGCCCCCTTGGCGGGCGGGGGCTCACCTTCGGATCATGGAACGACCAATCCTGCCGTCGTGTGAATCTGGAACGGCAGCCCGTCGTTCACCCGGTCGATCGGCATGTAGAAGTATCCGCAATCCCAGCCTTGCCCGTTGACGCAGGGGCGTGCC
>JANOCF010000254.1:0-1719 GCA_031412055.1 Holophagales bacterium
CGTGTTCACCGTGAGCGTGGACCTGGAGCCCCAGGGCTCGAACCCGAGCGGCACCGGCTATGGAGTGCCGGTTACCCCCGAATCGGGGTATTTCTGGTTCTTCTCTCCCCGGAACGTCGAGCTGACGGTCAAGATCCTCGACGGCCGGAAGGCCAACGGCCGGTACTGGGTCTTCCTCGCCAGCATGACCAACCTGCCGTTCACCGTAACCGTCGAGCAGTGTCCTGCCGGCCCGGTGCTGGGCCAGCCGTGCGTCGTCAAGACCTACACCAACCCCAGGGGTGTGAACCGCAACTATATTGACGTCAACGCCTTTTCGGAGCTTTAGATGGCCGAGCCCGTACGGAAGCCCGAACCCGAGCCCGAGCGCGACTTCAACATCGTCGGAAAACCTTTCCGAAGGGTGGACGGCCGCGCCAAGGTCACGGGCGGCACCAAGTTCGCCGACGACCTCGCCTTTCCGCGCATGGTCTACATGCGGCTCCTCCGCTCGACGGTCCCCCACGCGCTGATCAAGGGCATCGACCTCTCCGAGGCCGAAAAGGTCCCGGGCGTGCTCGGATTCCTGACGGGCAAGGACTTCCCCACCCCGTTCGGCATCCTCCCCGTCTCGCAGGACGAGCACGCCCTCTGCCCGGACAGGGTGCGCTTCGTGGGCGATCCGGTGGTGGCGGTGGCCGCGCTCACCGAGGATGCGGCGTGGGAGGCGGCCTATCGCATCAAGGTCGACTACGAGCCGCTGCCCACGATCTCCAGCGTCCAGGACGCGCTCGATATGCCGGAACCGCGCATCCACGACTACGGAGACGAGGGCAACCTCCACAAGGTCGTCTCCATGACCTTCGGCGATGTGGACGGAGGGTTCGAGGAGGCCGACGAGATCTTCGAGGACACGGTCTTCTACGAGGGCAACACCCATCTCCCTCTGGAGCAGCACGCCTCCGTGGCGGTGCCCGAGGACGACGACCGGCTCACGCTCTACTCGTCCTCGCAGACGCCGCACTACGTGCACCGCGCCCTGGCCAAGGTGCTCGACCTGCCGCCCTCGCGGGTGCGGGTGATCGCGTGCTCGAACGGCGGCGGCTTCGGCGGCAAGAGCGATCCGTTCAATCACGAGATCGTGGCCGCAAAGATGGCGCTCAAGCTCGGCCGGCCGGTCAAGGTGAGCCTCACCCGCGAAGAGGTCTTCTACTGCCACCGCGGACGCCATCCCGTGCTGATGCACGTGCGCACAGGGCTCAAAAAAGATGGCGATCGTTGGCGGATCACGGCCCAGCATCTGAAGACCGCGCTGGACGGCGGCGCCTACGGCAGCTACGGCGTGGCGTCCACCTACTACACGGGCGCGCTCCAGACCGTGACCTACGAGATGCCGGCCTACAAGTTCGAAGGGGTGCGCGCTTTCACCAACAAGCCGCCGTGCGGCCCCAAGCGGGGCCACGGCACGCCGCAGCCGCGCTTCGCCTTCGAGATCCACCTGGACAAGATCGCCACGAAGCTCGGCGTCAATCCGGCCGATCTGCGGCTGGGCATGCTGGCCAGGCCGGACACGATCACCGCCAACTGGCTGAAGATCGGCTCCATGGGCCTGGAGCGCTGCATCGAGGCGGTGGTCGAAGGGAGCGGCTTCCGCGAGCGCTGGGGGAAGATGCCGGAAGGCCGGGGCCTGGGTCTCGCCTGCGGCTCGTACCTCTGCGGCGCGGGCCTGCCGATCTACTG
>JANOCF010000255.1:0-1590 GCA_031412055.1 Holophagales bacterium
TCGAGGAGGGCCGCGGTTTCCGATGGGATGGGCGCCGCAGCCATACTCACGGGGGCTTCGGACGAGGCCTGCAGGCGCAGCACCTCGACTGCGGACAGTCTCAGCCTTTCGGGTTCCGGCGACCCGTCCACGCGCTCGATCAGGCCGTCGAGGGCGCGGATGCCCGGCGCCTGGAGGTCGATCCAGCCTCCCGGAATCTCCAGGTAGGGGAGCCCTTCGCGGCGGGCCTGGAGGATGCGCTGGAGAGAGACCGACTCGCTGCCGAAGCCATACTCGATGGACAGCCAGAGCCAGCTCCGCTCGAGGGCCACCTCCAGGTCTGGAGCAGCGGCGCCAATCTGGACGCGGTCGAACGTCTTGAAGATGCGCCGCTGGCGGAGCGGCTCGTCGAGGACGAGCGTCCCTGCGGCAAGGGCACCGGCATTTTCCTCCAGAAAGCCCGGAACCTGGCTGCGACGGAGCTGGACGCGGGCCGGAGCGCGGAATTTCCGCTCCTTGCCGTCACGCTCCAATTCGGCCAGGACCTTCAGGTCCTTGAGCCAGATCAAGCTGCCGTAGCGGAACCGTTCCACCTCGGCCATCTCCAGGAAGCGCTCTTCACCGGTCTCCTGAAGGGCACGGAGCACGGGCCGCACCTCGACCGCGTCGAGCTCGGTCTGCTCGCTCACATGAAAGAGCGTGCGCAGGGGGAGCGGCCGGTGAGGAAGGTCCTCCTGGTCCGGGTACGCGTCGGTCAGGACCTTGAGGATGGAGCGTACCTGTCCGCGAGGCACCGTGACCCGGACCAGGGGCTGTTCGTCTCGGCGGAACGTGAGCGTGAAGCGGCCCGTGGCCTCGTCGATGGACGGGTGGAACGAGCCGGTCTCACCCGGCTCCATCTCCCGGGTGCAGTGGTAGGCGAGGCGGTACCAGAAGCTCTCCTCCCAGCTCTGCCGCTGGGTCTTCATGCCTGCCTTCTGAAGGGCGCGCTCCTGGGGAGTGGCCTGGAACAGGGCAAGGCGCTCCAGGAGACCGGCCCGGTCGAAGACGCTCGTGCCGGCCACCTTGCCCGCGCGCTCCAGGAAACGGAGCTGCGCCGCCGACCCGTCGAGATACTCGGCCAGCTCCTCCCCGGAGACCGAGGTCACGCGCACAGTCCCGCCAATACTGCCGATACGGGCATCCCCGTTCTCTCCGACCCGGAGCACGCGGACCTTGGCCGAGGCCTGGGGGTTGCCCTCGAAGAGAAGGCGGGCGAGGCGATGCCAGATGGACTTGGCGAAGGCGTCCTCCCAGGTCGTCCCTTTCCAGGAGCGCTCCACCTCGGCGATGGCGCGGGAGAGATCGTGAAGATGCGAGCAGGTCTGCTCCCGGCTGGCGGCGCAGGTGCACGAGCGCAGGTGCTTGGAGCTGTCGGGGATATTGGCAACATAGATGGCGGTGTCGGTCTGGTCGGGCTCCGCGGGCACCAGTCCGATACCGGAACGATGGAATTCGAGATGCGTGAACTGCGGCATAAACCCCCGGCGGAAGAAACTCCGGCGGAGGATAGCGCATGTGCCGCCCGAGTTTGAAGCCGGTCGGGGTTAGCGGGTTGGACGTCTTTGGGCC
>JANOCF010000256.1:0-3265 GCA_031412055.1 Holophagales bacterium
GCCTGCGCATCATCCTCGACCTCGGCGCCGCGGAGCACCGGGTCTGGGCTGACGCGCCGCGCCTCACCCAGGTCTTCTGGAACCTGCTCAAGAACGCGGTCAAGTTCACTCCGGACGGAGGGGAGATCCGGGTGGTCTCCCGGGAAGAGGAGCGGGAGGACGGGGGGCAGGACCTGATCGTCGAGATCTCCGACACCGGGATCGGCATCGACCCGGGACTCCTGCCGAGGATCTTCGACGCCTTCGAGCAGACCGACCGCCGCATCACCCGCCGCTTCGGCGGTCTCGGCCTGGGGCTGGCGCTGAGCAAGGCCATCCTCGAGATGCACGGCGGCAGCCTGAGCGCGGCGAGCGCCGGCAAGGACAAGGGCTCCACCTTCACCGTCCGCATTCCGGGCGGCGACCTTCCCCCGGCGGGCTCCCGGATCCCGGTTCCTGCCTCTGGTCCGGAGGAGCCGCGCAATTCCGGTGATGCCGGTGATGCCGCGCGCGCCGCGGGCGCCGCCGGCGAGGGAGACGTCGTCCATCTCAACCTGCTGCTCGTCGAGGACCACACGGATACGGCCGATGCCATGGCCGACCTCCTGCGCGCCCTCGGCCACCGGGTGACCGTCGCGGGATCGGTCGCCTCCGCGCTCGCCGCGGCTGCGGCCGAGACGGGCCGGATCGACCTCGTCATCAGCGACCTGGGCCTCCCCGACGGCACCGGCCTGGACCTGATGCGCGAGCTCTCCAGGCTTTACGGGCTCAAGGGCGTGGCGCTTAGCGGCTACGGCATGGAGGAGGACCTGCAGCGCAGCCGCGAGGCGGGTTTCGCAAAGCACCTGACCAAGCCGATCAACCTGCAGACCCTGAAGGCCGTCCTGCTCGCAGCCGCGAGCCCGGAGGGCTGACGCTTGCCATCCGCCGCGCCGTTCCCGCGTCCCCCCATCGTTCTGATTGTCGAATCCGACGCCGAGCGGCGCCAGCGCGTGCGCTCATGCCTCGACGGCTGGACCGTCGAGGAGGAGCCCCGGCCCGAGGGCGCTTTGGAAACCGTCCGGAAGCACCGTCCGGACCTGCTGCTGGCAGGAGTGCGCCATGGCGGGCTGGCGCTGCTGCGGCAGGTGCGCGGTGAATCGGGGGATCCGTGGCTGCGCGATCTGCCCGTGATCCTGCTCGGGCTGGAGGGAGACCGGGAGGCCTGCTCCGAGGCCTTGACCGCGGGCGCGGACGACTTCCTGGTCGAGCCGATCATGGCCCACGAGCTTGTCTGCCGGGTCGAAGCGCGCCTGCGGACCTCCCGCGAGCGCCGGCTGAACGCCCAGCGCGAGCGCGACCTCATGGCCGAGGCCCACATGGCGGCCGACGCGCTGGAGAGGGGCCGGCGGGCGGAGGATGCGCTGCGCAACAGCGAGGAGCGCTTCCGTCTCGCCACCGAGGCGATCAGCGGCCTGGTCTACGACTGGGACATGCTTCAGGACCGCACCCGCCGGTCGCCCGGGCTCTGGAGCCTGCTGGGCTATCACCCCGAAGAGGTCGACCATCAGGTGGGCTGGTGGACGCAACAGATCCATCCCGACGACTGGGAGCGGGCGAGCGGGCTCATCAGCGGCGCCATCGCCGGAGGAGATCCGCTCTTCAGCGCCGAGTACCGGGTGCGTCATCGCGACGGCCACTGGGTGCACGTCTGGGACCGCGGCTTCATCGTCCGCGACGAGACCGGGCGTCCCTTGCGGGTGGTCGGCAGCAGCGTGGACATCAGCGACCGCAAGCGCGCCGAGGAGGAGCTCAAGGCCGCGGCCGAAGCCAAGGACCGCTTCCTCGCCACCCTGAGCCACGAGCTGCGCACCCCCCTGACGCCGGTCCTGGCGCTGGTCTCAAGCCTCCAGGCCGACCCGCGGATCCCCGCGGACCTGCGCAGCCAACTGTCCCTGGTCCGCCGCAACGTCGAGCTGGAGGCGCGGCTCATCGACGACCTCCTGGACCTGACCCGCGTCGCGAGCGGCAAGCTGGAGCTGCGGCGCCAGGAGGCGGACGTAGCCGAGGTCCTGGCCCACGCCCTGAAGACCACCGAGGGCGAGCTCGCATCCCGGCGCCTGCACCTGGTGTCGCGTCTGGCGGAAGGGAGTCTCCGCGCCTGGGCAGATCCGCCGCGCCTCACCCAGGTCTTCTGGAACCTGATCAACAACGCGGTCAAGTTCACCCCCGAGGAGGGCACCGTCACCGTGACCTCCCGCTGTGAGGGGAGCGAGATCGTGATCGAGGTCGCGGACACGGGCATCGGCATCGAGCCCGCCGTGCTGCCGCGCATCTTCGGCGCCTTCGAGCAGGCGGACCGGCGCATCACCCGCCGCTTCGGCGGCCTGGGCCTGGGACTCTCCGTAAGCCGGGCCATCGTCCGCCTGCACGGCGGCGACCTCACGGCCGCGAGCGAGGGGACCGGCCGCGGCGCGACCTTCACCGTGCGCCTGCCCGAAGGCGTGCGGGATGCGGACCTCGACGACACCGCCGTGACCGGCGCACCGGACGTGCCGCAGCGGTCCGAGCCCGCGAGCCTGCGGCTCCTCCTCGTCGAGGACCACGGGGACACGGCCGAGGTCATGGCCGACCTGCTCCGCTCCCTGGGGCACGAGGTCACCGTAGCCGGCACCGTAGCCGAGGCCTTGAAGAAGGCCAACGCCCTGGAGAGCCTCGACCTGGTGATCAGCGACCTCGGCCTGCCGGACGGCAGCGGCCTCGACGTCATGCGGGAGCTGGCGGCCCGGGGCATCCGCGGCATCGCCCTGAGCGGCTACGGCATGGAGGAGGACGTCCAGCGCAGCCGCGAGGCCGGGTTCGAGATCCACCTGACCAAGCCGGTCAGCCTGCAGGCCCTTCGCGACGCCATTCGCGGACGCTGATTTTCTAACTCTAGCCGAGGCTGGCAGTTCCCTTGCTTTCCTTTCCACTCCGGTGAGTGTGGCAGGAAGGAGAGGAGCTCTCATGAAGAAATGTTGGTTGCTGGTGTTAGCAATGACCCTTCTCTTGGCGCTCGGCGCGTGTGCCGGTACTGGCACGACGGGCACGACCACCACGGGCGATCAAGGGATCACGGAGACCGAGGGAACGACCGGAACGACTGGAACCGGTGGGACCGGTGGGACGACGGGAACCACGGGAACCACGGGAACCACGGGAACAGGAACCATGGGTACCGGTGGAACCACCGGGACTGGCGGGACCATGGGGACCGCGACGGGCGGCAGCATGGGACAGGGGCAGGGCCAGGGCCAGGGCCAGGGTC
>JANOCF010000257.1:0-2491 GCA_031412055.1 Holophagales bacterium
CCCCCTCCCCTGCCCTCCCCCGCTTCGCGGGAGAGGGAGTCCGCTCCTGCTAGCACCTATCTCCCTAGCCCATCTGCTACGCTCCCCCCGGATGGAGCCCCGCGTCCTCATCCTCACGATCCCCTCCCTCGGAGTGCTCGCCCTTCTGGTCTGGCACTCCTGGAAGACCTTGCCACGCCGCCGGGCGCTGGCGTTCTGGGGATCGGTGGCGGTGTACGGGTTGCTGCGCGGCTTGGCCGTGGCCTGGGTGACCCGGGAGGGGCTCGGCGCCTCTCTCCCCTACCAGATCCGCAACCCTCTCCTGCCAGTGTTCGGCGTGTCGCTCCAGGAGATCGCAGGCTGGGCGATCGTGGCCTATCTCGCCTGGTGGCTCGGGGAGCGTTTCGCCCGCCATCTGTTCGTCCAGGCCGCCTGGGGGTGCCTGTTCCTGGGGGCGATCAGCTGGGCGGTCGAAGCGGCGGCCATCGCGGCGGGGTGGTGGCACTGGACGGTCCCGGCCGGCGGCAGGATGCTCCTGGGGGTGCCTTGGATCGGACTGGTCGACTGGTTCTTCGTCGGCACCGACTTCCTGCTCCCCTTCCTGGTCCTTACGGCGCCGGCCTTGTCCCGCAAGCCGGCGCGCTTCCTCTCACTGCTGCTCTTCCCCCTGCACATGGTCTCGCACCTGTGGATCGAGCCGATCCCGGGCTTCCACCTGGTCCACTGGCTGCTCCTCGGGCTGGTGCTCTGGCTGGCGCTGCGCTCCCCGGCGGAGGACGCGGCCTTTACGGAGCGCCCGGGTCTCCCCTTGCCGGCGGTCGCCCTGGGGATCGTCCTCCTTGACGCCGCCCTGGTGGAGATCTTCATGGTGGAGCGTCCGGAGCTGCTGGCCTCGCTGGTGCCTGCATCCCTGGTAGCGCTTCTAGCGCTGCGGCTGAACCTGGCGAACGGGCTGGGAGCCTTGGCCGTGATCAGCTCTCTCGCCCTGCCGCCGCTGCTTCTCGCGGCAGTCCCGCTCTTGGGTGCCGCAACGCTCCGGACAGGTCGTCGATACCGGGCAACCGCGCCCGTGCTGCTCGTTCTCCTGGCCGTCGTCGCCCTGGCCGTGCATGCCCGGGAGGGAAAGCAAGAGGAGGAGCTGAAGCAACAGCTCGACGCGGCCATCGCCGCCCGCGACCGGGGCGACCTGGAGACGGCCACGGCCACGCTCACCCGCCTGACGGAACAGCAACCGTCCTCGCACGTGCCGCACGCTCTCCTCGGAGAGATCCAGTACCGGACCGGACGCGCCGCCGAGGCGCGGAAGTCCTATGAGAGGGCGGTGGAGATCAAGCAGGACTTCGTGGAGGGCTACCGCTATCTCGCCGTGATCCGTCTGCAACAGGGCAGCCGGGACACCGCGAGGGAGATCGCGTCCCGAGGCCTTGCCGTGGCGCCTCGCGACCTCGAGCTGCGCTACCTGAGCGGCGTTGGGATCGCGGAGATCTGGCCGGAGATCGAGGCCCGGGGTCCGCAGGGAGCCATGGCCATGGCCGGGCTGGCCTACGAGATCGGGGATGTGGCGGGGACGGTCGAGGCGCTCGACCGCGGGATCGTCCGGTGGCCTGAGGAGCGCGGTTTGCGGGAGTTGCGGGCGCGGGTTGGGACTTCTCAGGGCGCCGCGCCCGGAAATTGAGACATTTCACCCGCGGGTAAAGGCTCCGCACCCGCCGGTTGAGACACTGCACCTGGCCGGTGGGAGGCTACACCCGGCGGTGGAATGGTTCTACCTTCGGGTGTTGTGGTGCAGATTTCGGGTGATCTCGTTCCACCACTGGGAACGCCGGCGCTCCCAGTAAAAGCCTCACCCCAGCAGCCGCCGGGCCTCCCGCGCCTCGGCGGAGCCCGGGGCGATGGCCATCACCCTCTCGAAATACTGGCGTGCGCCGTTGCGGTCGCCCTTCTTCTGCAGGACGCGGCCGGCTGCCAGGAGCGGGGCGGGCTGGCCGGGGGCGGCCTCGGAAGCCTTGAGGTAGCGCTCCAGCGCCTGGTCGAGCTTGCCCTGGTTCTCCGCCTGCTGCCCCCACACCAGCCAGGCCGGCGCCCAGGCCGGCGCGAGGTCCACGGCCTGCCGGAAGTGCCGGTCGGCAGCGGCAGCGTCCCCGGCCTTCGACTCCACCTCGGCCAGGCGCACCAGGATCGACACGCTCTCCACGCCCGCGGTCACGGCCTCGCCGAGCAGGCGGCGGACCTCCGCGCTCCTGCCCGCCTTCTGGGACAGGTCGGCCAGCCCCCACCAGGCCGCGGCAAAGCGCGGGTTCAGCTCCAGCGTCAGCTCGTACTCCTTCTTCGCCTCGTCCAGGCGGCCGAGCCGGGCGTAGGCGTCCGCCAGGATCAGGTGGAGGAAGTCGAGGCGCGGGCTCTCCTGCGCGGCCCGGCGGTAGGTGGCGATGGCGGCGTCGCCGTCCCCGCCGAGGAGCTGCGCGGTGGCCAGGGCCGTGAGGAACGGAATGTTGCCGGGACTGCGGCGCAC
>JANOCF010000258.1:0-1641 GCA_031412055.1 Holophagales bacterium
GGGTGTTCGGCGCCGAGCCCGTAGCTCGACTCGGTCGGGATCGCCAGCACGCCCCCGCGGCGCAGGAGATCCCGAAGCGGCTCCACGGGATCGCCAGGGCGCCAGATACTCGTCATTTGCGGCCGCGCCGCTCACGAAGAAGATTGCTGGCCGCGCCCTCGATCAGCTCGCGGGCCTGGGAAAGGGATGTCTGCGTGACCTCGCTGCCGGCCAGCATCCGCGCCACCTCTGCCACCCGGGTCTCAAGGCTCAGCTCGTCCACCTGGACGCGAGTGCGCCCCTTGTCGACCTTCTTGCTGACCTTGAAGTGGGCGTCCGCGTGCGACGCGACCTGCGGCAGGTGGGTCACGGCGAGGATCTGGCCGCCCTGGGCCAGCCGCTGGAGCTTGCGTCCCACGGCAGCGGCCTCGGCTCCGCCGATGCCGGTGTCGACCTCGTCGAAGACCAGGGTTGGCCGCGCCTGCTCGGTCTCGCCGTGAGCGGCGAGCTGCAGGGCGAGATGGATGCGGGAGAGCTCGCCGCCCGACGCGATGCGTGCCAGTGGCCGCGGCTCCTCGCCGGGGTTGGGAGCGAAGAGAAAGACCACCTGGTCGATCCCTTCGCGGCCGAAATCGACCTGGACGCCGTCGATCGCGAGCGGGCTGTCCGCGCGCCGCCGCCGCTCCAGGGCTACCGCGAGCCGCGCACGGGCGAGGCCCAGGTCCTTGAGCTCGCCTTCGATCCGGTCTACCAGCGCCTTGCCCCAGCGCTCGCGCGCCTTGGAAAGGGCGAGCGCGGCGTCCCGGTACTCTTGAAGGGCGGCGGCCATCCGGGCCTCCAGCTCCTCCTTGTTCTCGGCGTCGCCTTCCAGCTCGGCCAGCTCGGCCTCGATCTCGGCCCGGCGGGCCAGGACCGCAGCGGTATCTCCGTTGTGCTTCCGGCAGATCCGCTCGACGATGGCGAGACGCTCTTCGACGGCGTCCAGCCGGGCGGGATCGGCCTCCAGGCCGTCGAGCCGGCGGCTGATGGTGGAAGCCAGGTCCGTGAGCCGGATGCGCAGCTCCTCCAGCTCGGTGTTCCAGGCCGTGGCCTGCGGCTCCCAGGCTTCGATGTCGACCAGGAGGCCCTGGCTCTTGCCGATGCGCTCGACGGCGGAGCCCTCGTCCTCGGAGAGCAGGGAGAAGGCGGTGCCCAGGGAGCGCGCGATGGCCTCGGCGTGGCGCAGCACCTCGCGCTCGGCCTTCAGCTCGGTCTCCTCGCCGGCCCGGAGCTTGGCGCCATCGATCTCGGAGGCGTGGAAGCGCAGCAGGTCGATGCGCTCGCGCCGCGCGCGGTCGTCGCCCGCGAGGTGCTCCCAGCGCTCGGCCAGCCGGGCGTGCTGATCGAAGGCGGTCTCGACGCGGGTCCGCAGTGTCTCGGACTCGGCCCCACCGCTGCGGTCGAGCATGCGCCGCTGCAGGTCGGGCTCGACCAGGCCCATCTCGTCGCGCTGGCCGTGGATACGCAGCAGGTATGGGGCGAGATCCGCGAGCAGCCGCAGGGGGGTCGGCTGGTCGTTGACGAAAACGCGGTTGCGGCCGCTGCGGGCGATCTCCCGCCGGACGAGCACTTCCCGCCCCTCGGCTTCGAGCCCCGCCTCTTCGAGGACCGAGCGCCAGCCGT
>JANOCF010000259.1:0-2145 GCA_031412055.1 Holophagales bacterium
TATCACCATCTGTGGCTCCGCCCCTAAGAAAATATGCGGGAACCTGTGGCGCTTACCTGGGACGTCCCGGCCCCCCTCTCCCGGGGGTCCTGGGTGTGCGGCTGGGAGAGGGGACGGGGGTGAGGGCCGCAGGCCACGGGCTTCCGATTCAGCCCGGGCCGCCCTCCCGCAGAAACGGCCTGATGATCCGCATCAGCTCATCCGCTGCCGTGTAGTTGAGCGCGTGTCCGGCGCCGGCGATCACGTGGACGCGGTCCGCTCCGACCCACCGGGCCACCTTCTCGGTCCACTCCTGGGGGACGAGGGCGTCCTTCTCTCCGCGCACGACCAGTGTCGGGGCTTCGATGCGCGGGAGCTTGTCCTCGATCCGGTCCTCGAACACCTTCCTCATCTCGGCGTGGAGCCGGCGGGGACCCATCCGCGCGTAGTCCTTCGCGACCAGGAGGGCGAGCGAGGGCCGTTCGGCCAGGATGCCGGTCTTCAGCAGGCGTGGGAACTGCTGGCGGAAGGTCCGCTTGCCGGCCTCCGCCGTCGGCCCGATCAGGACGAGGCCGACCACCCGCTCAGGCCAGCGCACCGCGAGCTCGGCCACGATCTGGCAGCCCATCGAGTTGGCGACGAACGTCGCGCGGTGGAGCCCCGCGGCGTTCATCCAATTCCGGAGGACCTCCGCGAGCTCGGGCACGCCGAGGGGCTCTTCGGAGTTGTCGCTGCGGCCATGCCCCGGCAGGTCGGGCGCGAAGACGGGGACCTCCGCGGCCAGCCGCTTCGCGAGGGGGACCATGTAGCTGCTGGAGACACCGAACCCGTGGACGAGAACGACCGGCACCCCGCCGGGCACGGGATGGCGCGACATCCGGGCATAGATCCGCCGGCCGCCGACCCGCGTCCAGAGATCCTGGAGCGGTCCGGTCGGCTCCTTGGGCTCGCCCGCCCACGGGCGGGACCGCCGCCGCAGGACGGTACTGACGGTCAGCGCAACCAGAGAGCCCACGGCCAGGGCGGACAGGATCACGGCGCGCTTGGATCGGATCATTCGGACCAACTGGCTACCTCCCGCGCTTGCCCAGTGCAGGTTGGGTGCCGGAAGGAGCCGTGGAGTCCTGCCGCCGAAACCTTTCGGCGCTCGTCCGAAGCCTTTCCCCGCTCGCCGAAAACTTTTCCCGTCCGGACTCAACCTTTCGGCGCGTCGCCGAAACCTTTGCCCGGCACGCCGAAAGGTTTCGGCCGTCGCCGAAGACATTTCCCGAGACGCCGAAACCTTGAGCCGGCCGCCGCCAACTTTACCCGAGCCGCCGAAACCTTTCGGCTGCCAGCCGAAACCTTGAGGCGAGCGGCCAAACCTTTCGGCGGCCCGCCGAAACCTTGGGAGTAGACGCCGAAACCTTTCGGCAGCGCGCCGAAACCTTTTGTCCTGCCGCCGAAAACTTTCGGCAGCCACCTTCAAGCTTTCTTCACGCGACTTCAACCCTTACCCGGGAACCAAGATCCCTTCCTTCGATGCCCGTTCTTCCCTTGGCCTTCCCCCTAGTGCCGGGGAGGGCGGTGGCTCCCTCTCCTGCGAAGCAGGGGAGGGCAGGGGAGGGGTCTTCCTTCACCCTTCCCGAAACCGGAGCCCCGGGTCATGCCGGGCCGCATCCAGGTAGGCGATCAGCTCCCGCACGAAAGCCGCCGTGACCTGCTCCTCCCGCGCCGCCTCCTGGAAGAGCACCAGAGCCGCGACCGCCTCGCGGTGGACGTCCTGGGAGCGGAAGATGGGAAGCATCTCCTTCGCGAGCGTCTTGAGCTCGGCCGTCCGTCGCTGTCGGAGGTAGAGCAGCGCCAGGTCCATGGAGACGATGGCCGCGTCGTAGCCGAGCCCTTGCTGAAGAAAGCCGTCCCGCATCTCGAGATACGCGGTCTCGGCCGTCGCAAAGTCTCCCCGGGCGGCGGCGATCTTGCCCTGAAGCCCTCGAAGACGGAGCTGGAGCCAGGGCTCGAGGAAGTTCTTGAAGAGATCCGCATCCTCCTCCAGCACCTCGACCGCCTGCCGGAGGTCGCCGCTCTCGACCAGGAAGAGCGCGAGGTTGAATCGGGCGCTCGTGTACAGCCGGGGCTCCCGCTCGGGCGAAAGCTCAGTCAGGGCTGTCCGGGTGACTTTGACGG
>JANOCF010000260.1:0-3643 GCA_031412055.1 Holophagales bacterium
ACCTCGGGCGCCGCCGCACCCACGCTGACCATCCTGGCCGTCAGCTTTCGTACCGCCGAGCACATCCACTCCCAGGCTCGACGCGGCAATTTCTGAGCCCGGGTAACTGCTGCCTCCTCCTGCAACGCTGGGGAAGCCTCATGCAACACTCACAGAGGCTCATGCAACCCCCCGAAAGACTCCTGCAACACTCCGGAAGACTCCCGCAACAACGAGGAAGGCTTGCGCAGCGCCGAAAAGCGTCTCCGCAACACTCCGGAAGCCTCATGCAGCGCACGGGAAGAGTTACGCAGCGCTGCGAATGGCCTCTGCATCGCTCCGGAAGACTTCCGCAGCGCTCCGAAGGTCTCCCGCACCGCTGAAGCAGACATCGGAGTGATGCAGAGAGACTTCCTCGTGTTTCATAAAGCCTTCTTTGTGTTGCATTGTGTTGCCGCGAAGCTTCAGCCAGCATCCTCTGCGTTGCAACAAGGCTGCTCGTGATGCGTCGGCGACGTTGCGGACGGGCGGGAAGCCTTCGCCCGAGGTGCGAAATCCACGGGAGCGTCCGCCATCGTCTCCGGGACAGCTCCCGAGGACTTTTCCGTGTCTCAGGTGGTTTCCGCGGCGTCTCCGGGAGCCGTGGGAGGCGTCTCGGGAGAGAGGTTCGTGTCTCCCTTCGCCGGCCGCGTCTGCCGGTATGCCGTCGGATAGCGTCCCTGGCCGGCGCGGTCGAGCTTGAACCAGCCGCTCGCCTGAAGCTCCTGGAGGACGCGGAACAGAGAAGAGCGGTCGGCCGGTTCGGCCAGGGCCTGGACAACATCGTCCTTGGTGAAGATTTCCGGGAGCTGAGGCAGAAGGTGGATCACCTCGTCCACGAGCTCGCCGGGTCCGCGCCGCCGCGGCCGGCGCTGTGGCGCTGGCGTGGGAGGGGTGGCGTGAGTCGCGGGTACCGCCGTTCCATCCGTCGACATCTTCCACAGGAGATCCAGCATCTGGACCTGCGCCAGGTGTCCGGTCTTGAGCAGCTCCATGGCCGCGCGGAGCTCTTCGTCGAGCCGGCGCCGGCGGGCCTCGTACTCGTTGCGTGTCATGTTTGCCTCCGTTGCGTTGCGCGCATTGCAGCACAGAGCCGGTTTGCAACGCAAGAGCAAGGCCGCTCAGTTCACGAGCTCCGATTCCTCTCCTGCCCTCAGCTCCGCGATGAGGACGCCGAGATGCGTGATCACCTTGTCGATCAGGTGGCGCTGAGCGACCTGGATCCGGCGGAGAACGCGGGGGTCGCGGTCGGGATCTTCGGTCCCAAGCTCGGCCGCCCAGTGCATTCCGGCCGCGATCCGTTCGAGCTTCGCGCACGCTGCCTCGATCTTGCCGGCGAGCGGGCCATCCGGGCCGTGCTCTTCGGCCATCCTGCCCAGGCGGGCGCGGACAGTCAGGATCTCCTCGAGGATCTGTCGAAGCCCCTGCCCCACATCGAGTTTGTCTTCCATTCGAGTCGCTCCTCGTTTCCTATGCCGTGTCGAACTTCAGGTTGGGGTCGTGCTGCGCCTTGCGGAACCAGGAGACGAGCTTCCGGGCCATCTCCAGGGTGACCTTCTGCTGCTCCGCGGCCTTGCGGAACAGGACCAGCGCCGCCATGGCTTCCCGGTGCACGCCGTTGGACTTGAAGATCGGCGCCAGATGAGCGGCGAGTGTCTTGACCATGTCGGCTCTGCCCTGCTGGAGGAACACCACCGCCAGCTCCAGCGTCACCAGGGCCGCGTCGAACCAGATCTTCCGCGAGACGAACTCCGCCCGCACCTGGGTCAGGAGGTCGATTCCGTCTTGCGTGCGACCGAGACCGACGGCGATGCGTCCTTCAGCCCATCGCAGGCGGACGCGGTCCAGCTCCTTGCCGAGTTTCTGGGAGAGGGCTCGTACCTCGGACAGCAACTCCTCGGCTTCCTCGTGCCTTCCGGCCGTGGTGAGGCACCACATCCGATTGTGCCGAACGCACAGCCAGTGTCGCGGCTCCAACTCGCGATTCACATGTGGCTCCGCCTCTTCAAGGGTGGTGATGGCCCGATCGATTTCATCCTGCTCCTCAAGAACCTTGGACTTCTTGATCAAGAGCCGGCCCCGGCTCTCTGGGCCGCTGGCTGCGAGCGCCTGATTCAGCAGATCCAGGGCCTTTGGTAAATGTCGCTGATCTCTCAGGAGCGAGGACTTCAGAGCAAGCAGGCGCGCTTCTTCCAAGAGGTCTCCGGGACAACCTGCGCCCGCCTTCCACTCATGGTCTGAAAGAGCAAACGATTGCTCGGCGGCTTTGAGATCACCGTGCACCCGCTGAGCGTTCCCGAGATGACCCCGCGCATAGCCCTTGGACCTAGCCCGTCTCGCACTGTCCCCAGGTATTTTCTCCGCCACATCCAAAGCCAGTTGGGCAAGCTCAAAGGCCACAGAAGCGCTATCCGAGGCTGCGGCTGCGGACTCGTGAGAAAGCAGTTCCGACAAGGACCAGACCTGGAACTCCGGGAACTCGGCCACGAACGCTCGCCTCACCTCGTGAGAGTACTTCCGGAGCCTCTCCCAGAGGTCCGCCGCCTTGGCCCGGTCTTCAGGAAGCGGATAGCCTTCATTCATGGCAGCGGCGCGTACTCGATTCGAGGTCGGCTCCGAGCCCGCCAGGAGGGCGACCGCGTCTGTCAGTCGGCTCACGGCCTTGCCGGCCTCCGTAGCCAAGCTCGCGATCTGGCCGCGCAGCGGATCGGGAAGGCCGAACGAGCGCCGGCATTGCGGGGTGAGCCGTAGCGCGAGGCAGAACTCGTCGGCCTTGTCGAGAGCGGACAGGCCATAGTCGAGGGCATCCAGGATGCGGAACAAGGTCGCGAGCTCCGGAATCTTCTTGCCCGCTTCATAGAGCGAGAGAGAACTGGGAGTGACCCCCGCCCGGCGGGTCAACTCGGCTTGGCTCAGGTCCCGCGACTCCCTCAGAATCGCCAGCCTTCTCCCCAGGTCTTTGCCCAGGTCCGTCGCGTCCGATCGGCTCATCTCTCCCCTCCATTCCAGGCCAGCGGCCCATAGTTTCGTACAAAGCGTACTTTTTCCACAAGAGCGGGGTGCGCGCCGAGGTCGGGGAGGAGCCCAGGCCGGCGCCTGGGTACCTGCTGATTGCTTTCCGGGAACGAGGGTTTCCTCTCGGTAGATCAAACCGCCCCGGATGCGCGACACTCTTTCCGAGAGGACGGCTCGCCCGGCCGCGACGGACCGGGGCGGATGCCGTTCCGGAAGGGGATGTCTTACATGCGTCGTATCGATGTCCGCCGTATCCTTGCCGTGCTGCTGCTCATCCTTGGCCTGACGCCCGCGCTCTCCTGGGCTGCCGAGCGCAGGCGCGAGCCGCAGGATGGGGCTGTAATCCTCAAGGGCAAACTCCTGCCTGCGCTGTGGGGCTTTCTGAGGGCCGTGTGGGAGGAGGGAGGGGGCTCTCTGGACCCAGACGGCCAGCCGCGGCCGAACGAGGGGAGCAGCCTCGACCCGAGCGGCAGCACGACAGACGAGGGTTCCGATCTCGACCCTGACGGCTAGAACCAGGCAGCCGGGCGGGGGAAGCGTCCCATAGGCGCTAACTTGGAGCGGGAGGGGGCTCCCTCTCCCGCGCAGCGGGGGAGGGCAGGGGAGGGGG
>JANOCF010000261.1:0-15700 GCA_031412055.1 Holophagales bacterium
GGGATGAAGGTGGTCATCGGGGCGTTCGCGTTGTCGAGCTGGATGGCATCGAAACCAACGCTGAAGCGACCCTCGGCGTCCATCGTCGTCGTCACCCAGGTCTGGGCATACGGGTCAGCGTAGGCCGTGTCGGGGTGCTGAAGGTTCAGGTACGCCCAACCGAAGTTGAACGGCGAGAGAAGGTCAGCCGCCACGTCGACGCGCTGCGCCTCGTTCGGGATACCGATCTCCTGCTCGCACGTCGGGTCACCCGACGGGCAGTCCTCGTTGGTCACCGGCTGCTCTTCTTCGTCGAAGAGAACGATCTGGGTGGCCTCGAGGGGATACCAGCTCGGCGGACCCTGCAGGCCGCAGGAATAAGCAGCCGCGCTGTCGTCAGCTTCACGCCAGACCAGGAAGTCCGTGCCGCCGTCGAAGCCGCCACCATTCAGGTAACGGGCAGCGACCGTGGTCGGAAGAGCCTCGCGGGCGTCGTCGGCAGTGGCGCCGTTGTAACGGCCATAGAAGGTGTGGTCGCCCGGCACGAAGCAGGTCGGGCACGACTCGATGTGCACCAGGGTCTCACCCTGGGCGAAGTTCTCGGCCGGGTTGACGTAGAAGTAGTCGCCCCAGAGAACGTTCTGGTCCGTCACGAACGGAGCGTAGAACGCCCAGTCCGAGGGGAAGAACAGGTTGCAGGCGTTCACGGTGTCGACCGTGACGTAGCCGCGAAGAACGTTGTCCTTGGTCTTGGAACCGGCGCAGTTGCCGGTGGCCGGGGACTGATTACCCTGGAACCAGGCCTGGAGGTGAGCGCGGAACGACGGGCTCACAGCCGGGTTCGTGTACGGCAGCACCGAGCAGGACGCGAAGTTGATGTCCTGCGAGGCGGGGCCCTGCGGGCTGATCGTGTCCGCCGGATCCTGGCCATCGGAAGCGGTGCGCGGCAGGTTGCCGTTGACGAAGATGTCGCGCAGGCTGATGGTCTGGATGTCGTAGCCGGTCAGGTACACGTCGAAGTCGAGAGCCGGAACCGACTGGTCGGTCCAGATCGTGACGTGCGCCAGCACGGCGGTCGCCGAGGCGTTGTTGATCGAGAACAGGGTGTTCACGCCGTCAGCATTGGCGATATCCACCTCGAAGTACGGGAGCAGCAGGGTGGCGGCGGGCACGTCATCGATCGTGCCGATCGCCGCAAACGCCTGGCCGCCCAGGCCCAGAAGGGCCACGAGAGCGAGGCAAAGGCTAAGCTTTTTCATTTCAGACAATCTCCTTGAGTAACCGTTGAGGTTTCAAACTTCAAAACCGGTACTGCCAAACCACTCTCCCGAGTTAAAGCCATCACCTCCTGATTAAAGAGTCGAACTCGAACTCAAAAGAGCCGTCACACCCTTCCGCGCCAGAACGGCGCCGCGTGCGACCGCGCTCGTTAATCTCAATCTCACAATCCTTCAATCTCACAATCCTCAATCGCTCAGGCGATCTCGGCGATCTCTTTGATCTCAGCGGCCTGTCCCTCCAACCAAGGTGCAGACGACTTCCGCTTCAAATTATGCTTCTGCACTATAGGCAGCTCTCGGAGGCTTTGTCAATACGTCCGGAGCCTTGAAACAGATCTTTCTCCTTCTATTTCTTCGCTCTCGCTTTCCAGGCTGCCATCCCGCCCCCGTCCGTGCATAGCGTCGGGGCGAAAAGGGCCGACGCCTCGCCGGCGAACTCCGCCGCAATCTCGTCCCCCGGCTCGCCATCAAGGTTCGCCAGGTGGATGTCGTATCCGCGGCAGCTGCCCTCCTGGGTTGGCATCTCGGGTGCCTGCTCCCGGAGGAAGGTGCCGTCGCCCTTGCCCAGGAAGACCCAGATCTCGCCGTCCCCGGTCGTGGCCGCGAGATCGAGCCGGCCGTCGCCGTCGAGGTCGCCGCTGTCGAGCGCCGTGAGCCAGTCGCGGTTCTCTTCGACCGCCACTCCCCTGCGCTCCCAGCTCCCGTCGGCCCGGCCGAGGAAGAGGTCGATGCCCGTGCGCCAGACGCCGAGCTGGCTCGAGAGGTAGCCCACCGCCAGGTCGGCGCGGCCGTCGCCGTTGAAGTCGGCCGCATCCACCGCCCCCACGTAGCTTCTCGGCCGCAGATCGGCAAGCGCGCTCATCGACCAGCTCCCGCCGCCGCTGCCGATCCTCAGAACCTCTTTCTCATTCAGGACGCTCGATCCCAGGATTATATCCAGATGACCGTCGTTCGTGAAGTCAAATACGGCCAGATCCTCGCCGAAGTGGCGCGAGCCGGCCTGGAGCTCGTCCTTGCGGACCCAGCTCCCATCCCCCTGGTTGATGTAGACGACGGCGCCATACGCCGATCCCGCGCCGATCCGGGCCTGCCCCGGCCCGGCGGCAGCCGCCATGCGCGGCCCTTCACCTATGGAGATCAGGTCCGGACGGCCATCGCCGTTCCAGTCGGCGGCCTCCAGGGTGCGGGACGAGAAGCCGCTCGCGTCGCCACCCTGCCCCGCGACCTCGAAGTCGAGCCCCTTGCTCCACTCCTTGAAGGTCAGGGGGCCGTCCGCAACGAGCACGGCAAGGCCGCGCAGGTGCATGGCCAGGCCGAGATCGAGACGGCCGTCGCCGTTGAAGTCCGCCACGGCGACGTCGCCGTAGTCGTAGGCAAGCGGCGGGAAGCGGACCTCGTTCCAGCGCTTCCAGTTCCCCTTGCCGTCGCCCAGGAAGATGACCGGCCGTTGGCCGCCCTTGCGCGCGGGTCCATGGACGATGTCCGGGTTGCCGTCCCCGTTCATGTCGGCGATCTTGAAGCCGTTACGCCACTGCCCTTCCGTCGGCAGACCCCGGCCGAACACCTCGAAGGTGAGGCGGTCGGCCTTGCCGGTATCGTTGCGGTAGGAGGCCGCGACCTTCTCCGGATCCTGTTCGGTGGTGGCCGCTGGCTTGACCGGTTCCGGCCCGCCAGCCTCCACCTTGTAGACCTTGACAAGGAAGCTGTCCTCGTCCTGGCTCGCCACGTCGAACGTCATGCCATAGGCCAGCCGGACCCGGGTCTTCGCCTCGTCGAGCCAGTGGTACCAGCCCTCGATCTTCGGCAAGTCCTCAAGGAAGTACTGGCGCCCCTTCTCGTCCGTCAGCCACTTGCCGTCCGGCGGCTCCAGCCGGACCTGCGGCAGGGTCGCCGGCTCGTCGGAGGGCCGGGCCGGCGCGGTAGCTCCTTCGGTGCTCGCGGTTGTCGCAGTGGTTGCGGTCGTCCCAGTCGTCGCGGTCGTCGCGGTCGTCGCGGTCGTCGCGGCGGGAGGCTGCGGAGAGCAGGCGGAAAGGACGGCGAGCCCCGCGGCAGCCAGCAGGCGACAGACAGGGCGGACGAGGTTCGGGCTATCCATGGACATGCAATTTCCTTTGTCGATTTGAGCGGAACCTTCAGATACCATCAGATCTCATCAGCGAAGGCCCGCTTGAGGCGGCGGAACAGCCAAAGGCCGACGGATAGTAGCACGGCCGCCGCGGCGGCCAGCCCCAGCGTCCCGGGGACCGGGTCCGGGCTGCCGCCGAGGAACGCCTGCCGGTACAGGCCCACCAGCGGGGTCAGGGGATTGAGCTCCAGCCAGGGACGGAACCTGCCGGGCACCAGGGACAGCGGATAGACGATGGGCGTGAGGTAGAACCAGGCGTTGAACACCATCCCCAGGATCTGCGCCGTGTCGCGGAAGAAGACGTGCACGGCGGCCACCACGAGCCCGAGCCCCAGGGTCAAGCCCACCTGCAGCGGCAGCGCCAGCAGCAGCAGCGGCAGCCCTCCCCAGGAGAATTCTCCCACCCACAGCAGCACCCCCAGGAAGATGACTGCCGCGATCGCCTCGTGGAGCAGCGCCGCCAGGACCGCCGCCAGGACCAGGATCTCGGACGGGAAGCGCAGCTTCTTCACCAGGCTCGAGTTCTCGGTGATCGCCGTCGACGAGCGCAGCACGCCCTCGTGCAGGGCCATCCAGGGCAGTAGACCGCCGAACAGAAAGATCGCGAAGTGGCCCGTCCGCGCATCCCCCACCGGGCTCACCTTCATCACGGTCGAGAATACGAAGGTGAACAGGAGCAGCATCCAGAGCGGCTGTACCAGCGACCAGGCGAAGCCCAGCAGGGAGCCGGCGTACCGGCCCTGAAAGTCGCGCTTCACGAGCTCCCGCAAGAGGAAGAGATGCCTGAAATGGCTGCGCACGGTCGCTGCTCCGGTTCAATCTCGTTGACCTTCGTTGATCTGGTTGACAGGGTACCCCGGGCACCGTACCATGAGCGATACGGCCAAACTGGTATGCCAGTCTGACATAAACCCGGTTCGAGCAAAACCCCCATGTCCACCACCACCGGCAAGGTCCGCCAGATCCAGCTCGTCGGGCAGAAGATCCGACAGCTCCGCAAGGAGCACAAGCTGACCCAGGTGGAGCTTTCGCAGCGCCTGGGGATCCAGCAGTCGGACCTGTCCCGCATGGAGCAGGGAGAGTACCGGGTCAGCCTGGACACGCTTTTCCGCATCCTCGCCGAGTTCAAGATGGGAGTCGGCGAGTTCTTCGAGGACGTCGCCCGGGAGTCCATCACTCCCCGCGACGTCAGCCTCGTCCAGCAGTTCAACACGCTCACCGAGGACGCGCAGCGAGAGGTCGAGGACTTCATCGCTTTCAAGCGGGCGCAGAGCCGGCGCGGTCCCGAGGATTCTGACTGAGCGAGAGAGAGGACTCAATGACCGAAGGCATCGAATTGTCGGGTTTGGATTTCGAGGATCTCAAGCAGCGCGGCCACCAGGCGGTGGAAGCCGGCTGTCTCGACGAGGCGGCGGAGATCTTCGACCGCGCCCTGGAGCTCGCCCGCGAGCACGGGGAGGCGCGGCTGATCGATCTCGCCGTCTGCAACCGGGCTGCGGTCGCCATCGTGCTCGGCCGCGGCAAGACGGAGCTTCCCCAGCTCCGCGAGATCCTGGTCCGCAACGGCGATCCGGTCAACTGCCGGCTGGCGGCCTACAACATCGCCCGCTACTTCGAGCTGACCAAGAACTTCAAGAAGGCCTTGTTCTACGCCCGGATCGCGCGCGAGCGCGCCGAGCAGCAGGAGCGCCTGGACTGGGTGGCTTCCAGCCACAACCTGGTCGGCAACATCCTCCTGGCCGAGAGCCAGCTCTCCGAGGCCTGTACCGAGTTCGAGAAGGCCCTGGCTCTGATGCCGCAGGATCCCACCGTCTGGCGGGCGCGCATCCTGGACAACCTGGGCTACTGCCGCATCCTGCAGCAGCGCTATCCCGAAGGGTACGCCCTGCTTTACGAAAGCCTCCGACTGCTGCGCCGGCACAGCGCCGGGCGGTACCAGATCTCCACCCGCCTGGACCTGTGCTTCGCCCATCTCGAGACCGGCCGCTACGGGCATGCCCGTCACCAGGGCACCGTCGCCCTGAACCTGGCCGAGGCCGCCGGCGAGAACGACTCGGTCAAGAACGCGCTTTACCTCCTGGGCGAGGCCGCGAGCCTCAGCGGCGACACCGCCGCCGCCCGCGAGCATTTCTCCCGCTTGCAAAGGGAGTTCTTCCCTGAAGCCGGATACCTCACGGGGTTCCTGCTCGCTGTCGACGTCCGCAAGCTCGTCAACCTCCACGCTTGAGGCTGGCCATGAATATCAAAGGGATCACAGGAACACTTCTTCTAGCCCTCGGGCTGGGGCTCACCGCCCTGCCCGCAGCCGCGTCGCACGGCGAAGCCGCCCTCGGATCGGAGGGCGAGCTCTTCATGGTCCGCACCGGGACCTACGGCGAGCTCTTCTCCGGGAGCTCTCGGTACGACCGCAAGACCCCTGTTCTCGCCCTGGACATCGTGCGCCCCGACGCCCCCGTCGAGCGCCTCCTGGTGCCCGATACCGAGAACGGGGCCGTGGAGAGCATGCCCTCTCTCCTCTTCGAAGAGGCTACCGGGACCGCGTTCCTGGTCTGGGAGAGCCGGATCAACTATCACCCGATCCTGATGCTGTCGGGCTTCGACGGCAAGAGCTGGTCCAAGCCGATCGTCATCGTGGGCAACCCCTTCGCGGACAAGACCTCGCCCGACGTCGCGATCACCCACGACACGTACGAGGAGCCCGTCCTGGGCAGCAAGCCGATCGTCCACCAGCGTACAATCCTTCACATCATCTGGAGCGAGGAGAACGGCGCCGGCCTGCATGAGACCTTCTACACTCCCGTGATCTTCGAGGACGGCGTGTTCGCCGGCCTGCACAAAGTGGTCAACCTGTCCGAGGTGGACGCCCTCGCGATGTCCGCGAGCGCTTCCATCGTGCCGGCCGAGCTGCTCGCCTCCCCCAGGATCGAGTCCGGGCGTGACCGCAGCACCGTGGTGGCGGCCTTCGCCTCCGAGACCACCCAGCAGCTCGTCTCGCTGGAGATCGACGTCCTCCCGACGCAGCTCGCGCGCCTCGCCGACGACGCCAGGGCCTATATCATCGACCTCGGAGCCCGCTCGACCGCGACGGCTTCCGACATCAAGCGCCTCGCCGACGACGCCCGCGCCTACATCATCGACCTCGGCGCAAAGCGCGGCTTCCAGCCCGAGGTGGCCCGCTCGATCGGCGACCTCGTCCGCGACCACATCGCCGACGGGGCGCCGCAGCCCGGCAAGGATGACTTCAAGGTCATCGCGGACAAGGCGCGCGCCTACATCATCGATCTCGGCGCAAAGCTCTCCGGCCGCGGTCTGCGGCCCGCGATGAGCGCCTCCAGCTCCATTCCCAGCACTGTGGAGTTCGCGGCTGTTCAGGAGGAGAACGAGGGCGCCGCCCACTTCATCCAGTTCCGCATGGCTTCGAGCCTGCCCCTTCCGGAGGTCGGCGAGGGCCAGTTCGAGATGTTCCTGTCGGAGACAGGACAGGACCTGATCGTCTCGTGGAGCCTGGGGAACCGGCTCTACTACCGCCAGAGTCAGAGCGGGGGCTGGTCGGAGGTCCGGGAATTCCGGCTGGGCGGCGGCCTCGATCTCGCCCAGGCCTACCAGATCCTGTCGCGGAAGGTGCGCGGACACTGAGCTGACAGATCGGGCAGAATGCGAAGGAGGCTGGGGAGCGGAAGCTCTTCAGCCTCTTTTCATTTCGAGAGCGAGGGGCTCGCTCGTAGGGAGAGCCGGCAACACCTTACCCCCCAGCTCCTCCAGGCCCTGGCCGATCGCGGCCTTCCGGTCCGGAGGGCAGAGAAAGGCCAGGCAGCCTCCTCCTCCCGCTCCACAGGCCTTGCCTCCCCACGCTCCGAGGGCGAGCGCCCGCTCCACCAGGCTCTCCAGAAGAGGCGTGGAGATGCCCTCCGCCAGACGCCGCCGGAAGCTCCACTCCTGGCTCATCCAGCGGCCGACTGCAGGCAGGTCTCCGGCTTCCAGGGACACGGCCAGGCCGGCCGCCGACGCGGCGATCCCCCGGAACAGGTCCGTGACCTCGGCCTCGCCATCCAGGCGGCGCCGGACCACCTGCCAGTTGTTGCCGGCCGAGAAGTGGCTCGCCCCCGAGTAGACGACCAGCAGGCTTTCGCCGAGCCGCTCGAGATCGACGTCGAGACGGCGGACCTTCTCGCCGCCCGGCAGCGCCCGGATCTCCAGCGCGCCGCCTAGGAGGGCCGGATAGTGGTCCTGGATGCCGGTCGGAAGGCTCATCAGGCGAGCCTCCAGGTCCCGGGCCAGGCGGACCTTCTCGTGCGCCTGGGTCCGAGGGAGGCCGAACTCTTCTTCGGCTGCGGCGAGCAGGGTCACGGTCAGCGCGGAGCTTCCGCCCAGGCCGCCGCCCCGGGGAGAGCCGCTGGTGAGCTCGGCCTCGAAAGGGGGCAGGTCCAGGGCCGAGGCGACGACTCCCACCAGGGCACCCTCCGGATGGACCTCCAGCTCCTCGGCGGAGCGGGCACGGACCACGGACTCTCCCTGCCGGACCACGTATTCATCGCTCCGCTGGAGACTGACGGTGGTAGCGAGGTCGATGGCGACGTTGACCGTGCGAGCCCCGGGATGGAAAAGACCCAGCGGCCAGATGTCGAGCGTGCCGCCGGCCAGATCGACACGGCACCAGCCCCGTGCGGTAACCATCTTCAGGAGAAAGGGGAGAGGGCCGCCCGCGTCAGCGGGCGACCTCGGTTCCGGGCTGCTCGTCGGCGCGATTTCCCCGATTGCGCCGATTGCCCCGGCCGTCCTGAACGGCAAGACGCGTATCCGGACCGTCGGAGCCGATGGGGCCGCCACCCCAGGGCAGGCGGAGGTTCGGCGACGGAGATCCGCTCTGGATGCTGGTCCGCACTGCGTTCCGCCAGGAGCGGAAGGAGGCGAGCTGGCTGTTCGGGATCGGCTCGTCGCGGACGCTCTTGAGCGTCAGCGGGTCGATCCACTGGCCGTTGCGCTGCACCCTGTAGTCCAGGTGAGGGCCGGACGCCAGGCCGGTCGCGCCGGTGTAGGCGATGATGTCCCCCTGGCGGACGTGGGCACCCGGGCGGATACCCTTGGCGAACTTCGACAGGTGGAGGTAGGCGGTGACGTAGCCGCCCGCGTGGCGAACCTTGACCACGTTGCCGCCGCCCCGGTCCCAACCGTTGAACGTGACGACGCCGTTGGCCGTCACCTGGACCGGAGTCCCCACGGGCGCGCCGTAGTCGACACCCCAGTGCGGCCGGTAGGACTTGAGCACGGGATGGAACCGGCGCGTCGTGAAGTGAGAGGTGATACGGGAGTAGCGCAGCGGCGAACGGAGGAACATCTTCCGGAGAGGGTGCCCCTCGCCATCGTAGAAGGTACCGGAGTCGCCGTAGCGGTAGGCCTCATGCTGGCGCCCCTTGGCCTCGTAGACCAGGGCATAGATCGCGCCTACGGAGTGGGGCTGCCCTTCGAGGAGGACCTCTTCGAAGAGGAGCTCGAAAGCGTCACCCCTCTTGAGGTCGCGGGTAAAGTCGAGGTCCCACTGCAGCACGTCGGCCATCCGGTAGGCGAGACCGGTAGGTCCGCCTGCCCGGCGGATCGACGTATCCAGCGAGCCATCGAGGGTCCCGCGCAGAGCGCGCATTCGCACCGTGCGCTCGAAGGGCTGCCACGCGACATTCCAGCTCTGCCCGGCCCGGGTCATCGCGACCCGCCCGCTGCCCGCGAGGGTCAGCTCGAACGAGGCAAGGCTCGAATCGGGATTGAAGAAGGCGGAGTACTGGTTGCCCGCCTTGATGGTACGAAGGTTGAGCCGCTCCGAAAGAGCGTTGGTGGCCTGCCGCGCCTCGGTCCCCTCCAGTCCGAGCTTCTGGAAGACATCGGTCACGGTCTCGCCCCGCATCAGCCGGAACTCGACCGGAATCCGCGCCTGGTCGATCAGGCCGGTGGCTTCCGTCGGGAGGATGGTCCGCTGATTGCAGCGGATTGAAGCGACGAGAGGATACGGCGACTGGTTGTAGGCTTCGAGGTTCCGCGTGGTGAAGAAGAGGGCTACGCCCAGAAGGATGAGCCCCAGCGGCAGCGCCAGGCGTAGAAAATGCGGAGCGAACGTGACCCTCTTCAACTGCATCCCGTGCGGACCTCCCTGACTTACAAGGGGTGGCTCAGACTCGTTGGCTTACGGCGCAGCCTGGATACTAACAAGGTCGGGACGCATCGGGCAACCCCTATATTTGCCCGAATCCAGGTTCTACGTACACTCCAGACGGTAACCGGGCGGTATTTTGAACGGATTGGACGGGAAGGGAAGACTTCTTCAAGGGATCAGGGAAGGATCTCGACGATGACCCGGTCCGGATCTTCGGGCAGACGGCCTCGGTAGGCCACCCGGCCGTCCTTGACGACCAGCAGACCGGGCAGAGTGGCCACGGCATACTTCTTCGAAAAGGAGCCGTCCGCGTCCAGAAAGACCGGCGCGCCGAGGTTCTTGCCGGCCAGAAAACTCTCCACCGCACCCCTCTCTTCCTGGAAGTTGACGGTCACCACGCGGGCCTTGCCGCTCCACCGCTGCACCAGCGGGTTCACCCGGTCGACGATGTTGCGGGAGTGCGGGGACCAGGAGGCCCAGACGATGAAGATGGTCGCCCCCTGGGCCAGGTCGGCCTCGCTGAGCCGCTCCCCGCGCAGACCCTGCAGGCCCAGGTCCTCGGCCGCAGCAGGCGCTACGGTGCCGGCAAGCACCGCCAGCACGGCCAGAAGGGCGGTACCACGGCGCAGGCGGCGCAACGCAAAGCGGGCGGGCGGGTTCATGTCTTGGGCTCCGGGGTCAGGTCAGTGGGGGCCGCGGTCGACGGCGTAATCGCCGTGATCGCGGCGATCGCCACGGTGGGGCATGCTGATGAGGATGCGGCTCCGCAGCCGCTCGGGAGCGGAGCATCGGACGCACTTCTCACGCACGATCAGAAGAAGCTTACGCGTGTAGTCCATCCGCCGGGCACACTCGCCGCAGCGGGCGACGTGGTCTCGGAAAGGGGTCAGCAAATTGTCTTCCATCTCGTTGTCGAAG
The DNA here is from genome assembly GCA_031412055.1 of Holophagales bacterium. Lineage (GTDB taxonomy): Bacteria > Acidobacteriota > Thermoanaerobaculia > Multivoradales > UBA5704 > DATMER01. The sequence goes on from JANOCF010000261.1 coordinate 10,445, forward strand.
AACAGAAACAGCACCGAGCTGACCTCTCTACAATCCATTACCAGCCTCCAAGCCAAACCAGGTTCCGCATTGATGCGCCCTCCGTGCAACCGTCTAGATCAACTCCGGGGACAGGCCGGATATTTCCGGCCTGTTTACAGGAAGTTTACTTCGAGGTCGCGCTTCGGCTCCGCATTTTAGCGGGTTCCCCGTCTCGCAGGTAGCCGTGATCCTTGGCAAACTCCAGCATCGCGGATTCCATGAGACGGCGGCCACGGTAGAGGCGGCTCATGACGGTACCGACCGGGACCTCCAGGATCTCGGCGATCTCCTTGTAGGAGAAACCTTCCAGGTCGGCCAGCAGGACCACCATCCGGTAGTCGGGCGGCAGCTTGTCGAGAGCGCCCTGCACGTCCTCGTCCAGGACGTTTTCCAGCAGCTGGTCCTCGGGATTCTTGGTCTGGCGCGCGGCGTCCTCGCTGACCTGATTCTCGAAAGACTCCTCGATCTCCGCGAAATCGCTCAACGCGGGGGCCTGCTGCTTCTTGCGGTAGTTGTTGATGAAGGTGTTCTTCATGATTTTGAACAACCACGCCTTGAAGTTGGTCCCCTCTTCGAACTTGTCATAGTACCGGTATGCCTTGAGGTAGGTCTCCTGGACCAGATCCTCGGCATCCTCCGCATTTCGTGTCATGCGGTAGGCGGTGTTGTAGAGCGCATCGATGAACGGCATCGCGGCCGCCTCGAAGTCCCACCCTTTCTGGTGGCCTACGCTTTCTCTGGGCATGGGCATGCTCAAACCCCCTTACAGCAAATCCTCTCGTCAACCCTGGATACGCACAGACGGTGCCAACGGATTTGTGAAGAGACGCCAGGGAGCTGGCGCGGAAATCGGGCGGAAGCCGGAAGGGTTGTCCTCAGCCGGGGACGGCCTTTGCAGGACAGCGGAGGACGGTGAGGCGATCGGGAGAGTACACTGCTCCCCCAGGGGACCGGTGCCGAATCGGCACCAGGGTGCCAGAAACACCGCGCCCCCTGTATGAACAAACTCACGCCTGTCCGGAAAAACTCCCGGTCAGGGCATTCAGGGGAGGCGCAGAAGCTGAGTCGCCTGGAGGCTCCGCTCGGCGAAGGCGATGAACGGTCCCGGCAGCACTCCGAGCAGCACCGTGGCCAGCGCGCAGAAGGCGATCACGCCGACCAGCGCCGGAGACTGGAGCGGAACCGGCGTCACCTGGGTCGAGTCGCGCTGGTACATGTAGACCACGACGCGGAAGTAGTAGTAGAGGGAGATGGCGCTGGTGATCACGCCGATCACCGCCACCCAGGTCCAGCCGCTCTCGATGGCCGCTGCGAACAGATAGAACTTGCCGATGAAGCCGCCGGTCAGCGGGATCCCGGTGAGGGCCAGCAGGAAGAGCAGCATCATCGCCGCCAGGAACGGCGAGCGCCGCGAGAGGCCGGCATAGTCCGCGGTCGTCTCGCCCGCGTACTCCCGGCGCTCCAGCAGGATCACGGTGCCGAACGCACCCAGGGTGATGAAGGTATAGGCGAGCAGGTAGAAAAGGACCGACAGCAGGCCCAGGTGCGACACCGCCAGGACGCCGACCAGCACGTACCCGGCGTTGGCGATGGAGCTGTAGGCCAGCAGGCGCTTGATGTTGTCCTGGCTCAGGGCCGCCACGTTGCCCCAGATCATGCTCGCCGAGGCCACGATGGCCACGATCCACTGCCAGTCCACGGCCAGCGGGCCCAGCCCCTCATAGAGGATGCGGACCAGGATGGCGAACGAGGCCCCCTTGGAGGCGACGGCCAGCCAGGCCGTGATCGGGGTGGGCGCCCCCACGTAGACGTCCGGAGTCCAGATGTGGAACGGCACCGCCGCCACCTTGAAGAAGAGGCCGGCCGCCAGCAGGATCCAGCCCAGCGGGACCAGGGGGCTCTCCGCGACCCCAGGATTGGAGAGGGCTCTCGCGAGCATATCGAGCTGGATGGTGCCGGTGGCGCCATAGAGCAGGGAGATGCCGTAGAGCAGGATGCCGCTCGACATGGCGCCGAGGATGAAGTACTTCAGGGCCGCCTCGTTGGAGCGGACCTCCCGCTTGAAGTAGCCGGCGAGGATATAGCTCGCCAGAGCCATGGTCTCCAACCCGATCCAGATCGTCAGCAGGCTGTAGCCGCTCGCCATGAACAGCATGCCCGTGGTGGCGAAGAGCAGCAGGGAGTAGAACTCCGTGGCGCGGTAGCGACCCTCCTCGATGAAGCGGTAGGCGATGAGGATGGTCAACGCGGTGGCGAGCAGGACGAGCATTTTCCAGAAGAACGAGAAGCCGTCCAGGACGAACGAGCCGTCCAGGATCAGGAGCCGGCGCCCTTCCAGGCGCGACTGCACGCGGAACAGCACCGCGGCCGTGAGGACCAGGCTGACGAGCGAGACGATGGCCGACTCGCGGTTGCGCAGCCCGCCGCCCACCGTGCCGAAAAGCAGCAGCAGCAGGCCGGCGCTGGCCAGCAGAATCTCCGGCGCGAGGAGCAGGAACTCCTGGGGGTTCGGCACGAGGCTACTCCCCCACCGCGGCGGCCGGCTGCCCGGGCTGGGTTGCGAGCTGATCCGTGGCCAGGCTCGGGTCGACCTTGGCGAGCACGTGTTCGACCGAGTTCTCCAGGATGCGGAAGAACGGGCGCGGATAGAGGCCGATCCAGAAGCACAGCAGGACCAGCGGCATCAGGTACACGAGCTCGCGGCGGCTCACGTCCTTGAGATTGCGGTTCTCCGGGTTGGTCAGCGGCCCGAAGAAGACCCTCTGGAACAGCCAGAGCATGTACGCCGCGCCGAGCACGATGCCGAGCGCCGCGAACACCGCCCACCACCAGTTGCGATTGAACGCTCCGACCAGGATCGTGAACTCGCCGACGAAGCCGTTGAGCGCCGGCAGGCCGATTGAGGACATGGTGATGATCAGGAAGATCGTCGAGTAGACCGGCATGACCGCGGAGATCCCGCCGTACTCGGCGATCATGCGCGTGTGCCGGCGCTCGTAGAGGATGCCCACGAGGAGGAAGAGCGCGCCCGTCGAGATGCCGTGGTTGATCATCTGGAGGATGCCGCCGTTCAGGCCCGGGCCGTTCAGGGAGAAGACGCCGAGCATCACGAAGCCCAGATGGCTCACCGACGAGTAGGCCACCAGCTTCTTCATGTCCTTCTGCGCCATGGCCACCAGCGCGCCGTAGACGATGCCGATGATCGACAGCGCCGCCATCCAGGGAAGCAGCTCCCGCGTGGCGGCGGGCAGGATCGGCAGCGAGAAGCGCACGAAGCCGTAGGTGCCCATCTTCAGCAGGACGCCGGCCAGGATGACCGAGCCCGCGGTGGGCGCCTCGACGTGCGCGTCCGGCAGCCAGGTGTGGAACGGAAACATGGGCACCTTGACCGCGAAGCCCACGAACAGCCCCAGGAAGATCCACACCTGGAGCTCCGCCGGCATGGAGGCGCCGATCTCGTGGAACTGCAGGATCGAGAAGCTCTTGGGGTTGCCGAGCCCGGCGTAGCCCAGCAGGCCGGTCGAGTTGTAGAAGTAGAGCGCCAGGATCGCCAGGAGCATCAGCACCGAGGCGGCCAGGGTGTAGAGGAAGAACTTGATCGCCGCGTAGAGCTTGCGCGCTCCGCCCCAGATGCCGATGAGGAAGTACATCGGCACCAGCATGACTTCCCAGAAGACGTAGAACAGGAAGAAGTCCATGGCCATGAACACGCCGAGCATGCCCGTCTGCAGGAGGAGCATGAAGATGTAGTACTCCTTCTCGCGGTGCTCGATGGCGCTCCAGGAGGAGACGACGGCCAGCACGCCCAGCAGCGTGGTCAGCAGGACCAGGAGCAGGGCCATGCCGTCGATGCCGAAGTGGTAGTTCACCCCGATCGAGGGGATCCACTCGTAGGGACCCTCCTGGAATTGAAAGATCGCTTCACCCTTGGCCTCGCGGTTGAAGGCGAACCACAGGGGGAGCGACAGCAGGAAATCCACCACCACCACGCCGGTCGCATACTTGCGGATCGTCGCGGGGTCCCTCATCCACAGGATGGGGATCGCGCCGACCAGCGGCAGGTAGCAGAGGATGCTCAGAATCGGGATGTCGTTGAACATGTCTCTCCCTCTAGGCTCTCAGCTCATCCGCAGCAGCACATAGGCACAGACCAGGGCGAACATGCCCACGGCCAGCACCAGCGCGTAGCTGGAAACGAATCCGTTCTGAATGCGCCGGAACTGGCGCGATCCCCAGTACAAAACAGTCCCCACTCCGTTGACCAGCCCGTCCACCACGAACTTGTCGAACAGGTTGGAAACCAGGGACAGGAACTCGACCGTGACGTTGCGCACGCCGTTGACCAGGACCCCGTCGATGAAGCCCGCGTCGAAGCGGAACAGGGCGCGGCAGGTGGCCCAGAAGCCACGGATCACCGTGGCGTCATAGAGCTCGTCCACGTAGTACTTGTTGGCCAGCGTCCGCTGCACGCTTGGCAGGCGCGCCTCGAAGGCCTGGTCCGCGGCGACTCCGCGGTCGCGGCCGTAGGCCCGCCAGGCCAGGAAGATGCCGATCGCGCCGACCGCGATCGCGCCCAGTATCAGGCCGATCTCGGTCGCCGCGGGCATTGCGTGGTGTGCCTCGTGCTCACCCACCTTCGCGATCACCGGCTCGAGGAAGTGGCCGAAGGCGTTCTCCGGCAGCACGCCGAAGGTGAGGATCTTGGGGATGCCCACCCAGCCCGCGATCACCGCGCCCACCGCCAGCACCCACAGCGGACCGGTCATGATCGGCGGCGACTCGTGCAGGTGATGCTCCTGCTCGTGCGTCCCCCGGAAGTGGCCGTGGAAGGTCATGAACACCGCGCGGAACATGTAGAAGGCGGTCAGGCCGGCCGTGATCATGCCCACGCCCCACAGCGCCCAGTAACCGCCAGCAGCCGCGTTGTGCAGGATCTCGTCCTTGCTGAAGAAGCCGGCCAGACCCGGCACGCCCGCGATGGCCAGCGCGCCGATCAGGAACGTCCTGTACGTGTGCGGCAGATGCTTCTTCAGACCGCCCATCTTGCGCATGTCCTGCTCGCCGCCCATGGCGTGGATCACCGATCCCGATCCAAGGAAGAGCAGCGCCTTGAAGAAGGCGTGGGTCATGACGTGGAAGATCGCGGCCGTGTACGCGCCCAGGCCCACGGCCAGGAACATGTAGCCGAGCTGCGACACGGTCGAGTAGGCCAAGACCTTCTTGATGTCGTTCTGC
>JANOCF010000262.1:0-6671 GCA_031412055.1 Holophagales bacterium
ACCGGCGTGGAGCCCGACATCGCCCTCGTCAAGTACAAGAAGCTCGTGGGCGGCGGCATGATCAAGATCGTCAACAACACCGTGCCCATCGCGCTCAAGCGCCTCGGCTACGACAAGGAGGAGATCCGGGCGATCGTCGAGCACATCGACGAGCACGACACCATCGAAGGGGCGCCGCACCTCAAGCCGGAGCACCTGTCGATCTTCGACTGCGCCTTCAAGCCGGCCCAGGGCTCGCGCTCCATCCACTACAAGGGGCACCTGAAGATGCTGGCCGCGGTGCAGCCGTTCATCTCGGGCGCGATCAGCAAGACGATCAACATGCCCGAGGACTCCACCCCGGACGACATCATGCAGGCCTATATCGAGGGCTGGGAGATGGGGCTCAAGGCGGTGGCGATCTACCGCGACAACTGCAAGCGCAGCCAGCCGCTGTCCACCAAGAGGCTGCAGCAGAAGGCCGATCCGGCTCAGGTGCCGCTGCAGGAGCGCCGGGCCGTGCGCCGCAAGCTGGCCGACGAGCGCCAGGCCATCACCCACAAGTTCAAGATCAACGAGCACGAAGGCTACCTCACGGTCGGCCTCTACGAGGACGGCCAGCCGGGCGAGATCTTCCTGGTGATGGCCAAGGAGGGCTCGACCATCTCCGGGCTGATGGACTCGTTCGCCACCTCGATCTCGATCGCGCTCCAGTACGGGGTGCCGCTCCAGACGCTGGTCAACAAGTTCAGCCACACCCGGTTCGAGCCTTCGGGCTTCACCAAGAACCCGGAGATCCCGATCGCCAAGTCGATCACGGACTACATCTTCCGCTGGCTGGCCTCGAAGTTCCTGAACCGTGAGCAGAAGGAGGCGGCAGGGGTGATCCTGCGCGACGAGCTGCCGGCGCCGATGCCGCTCATGGGCGGAGGCCGCCTGGAACCGGTGGCCGAGGTGGTCAGCGAGCAGACGATGACCAAGGTCACCTTCCTCTACCAGCAGGACGCCCCGAGCTGCCACGACTGCGGCTCGATCATGGTCCGCAACGGCAGCTGCTACAAGTGCCTGAACTGCGGCTCGACGAGCGGCTGCAGCTAGGGCAGGCTCTGTCGCCAGGATCTGAGGAGGGCACGGGAATCCGCGCCCTCCTCTTTTTGTTCCGCCCGGTGGATTCTTCTACGCTCGGACACTCGGAGCCATGACCATGATGCGATCTCTCACCCGCCGCCCCTCCGCCTTGATGGCCGCGCTGGCCCTGTCGATGGTGTTGCTGTCCTGCCGGGACGCGGTGACCGCCGATAGCGCCGCCGGCACCGCGGGCAAGCCGTCGGAGGCCAGCCTCGACTTCCGCCTGAAGTCGGTGGACGGCCGCAAGCTCGGTCCCAAGGACTTTGCCGGCCAGGTGGTGGTGGTCGACTTCTGGGCGACCTGGTGCGTGCCCTGCCACCTGCAGGCCCGGATCCTCGAGCCGCTGCACCGCGACTTCAAGGGCAAGGGCGTCCAGTTCCTGGCCGCCAACGTGGGCGAGGAAGAGTCGACGGTGCGCTCCTTCCTCAAGGACAAGCCGTTCCCCTACCCGGTGCTGCTCGATCCGCAGGACAAGATCTCCAGCCAGCTCGGAGTCGTGGCGCTGCCCACCCTGATGGTGATCGACAAGCAGGGGAAGGTCGCGTTCTTCCATACCGGCGTCGCCGACGGCGCCACCCTGCGCAAGATCCTGACCAAGGCCGGTTCGTAGGTAATACGGTTCGGCCGGCGCTCCCAGTAAAAAGGGGCGCAGCAAGCTGCGCCCCTAAATCCAACGGTTGGGAAGTCTTTCTTACTTCAGGACCACCAGCGCGACGCGGCGGTTCTGGGAACGGCCCTCGCGCGAGCTGTTGTCGGAGACCGAGGCGGTCTCGCCGTAGGAGATCACGTTCATCCGGTGGAGCGGGAACTGGTGCTGCTGGCTCAGGAAGCGGCGCACCGCCTCCGCCCGCAGCAGGCCGAGCTCCTCGTTGTACTTCTCGGAGCCGGTGCTGTCGGTGTGACCCTGGATCTCGATGTAGACACCGGAGTTCTGGGACTTGAGCTGGCTCGCGAACTCGTTCAGGGCCGCCTGCGACTCGTCGGAGAGCTCGGCCGCGTCGATGCCGAACTTCACCTTCTCGTCGGTCAGGACGGTTTCGTAGAGCAGCTTGCCCTCGGCGAGCTTGCCCGCGTCCATGGCGCGCTGCAGCGCCTCCTGGGCGGTCTTCGAGGTCTCTCCGATCTGGCGCTCATGTGTATTGAGACGGGTCTGAGCCTCCTCCACCTGCCCCTGCACGTTGTCGACCCGGGTGCCCACGGCTCCGGTCTCCTGACGGACATACTTCTTGGTTGCGCATCCGGTGGCAGACATCGCCACGATCAACGCCAGAGCGACCATCCACAGCTTGTTGCGCATGTGAGTCCTCCTTGGCTGGATTAAGGAGCCGTCCCCCTATCCCGGGGATGTCGGCTCGGTCGTAGTGTTTCTGGTCAACCGCCCGCAGGCGGCGGCCCCTTGTAGCCACGTCGAAACAGAATGGCGCGGTCGCCGGACTTGACCTTCACCTCCACCTTCACGTCCCGCTGCCGGGACGGCCCCTCGCCGGTCGGAAAGCCCAGCACGTACTGATGCCTCAGGTCGTTGTGGATCGCGACCAGAGCCTCCTGCAGCTGTTCCATGTTGGCGATCGCGTAGTAGCGGCCCCCGGTGGTGGAGGCCAGCAGGTTCAGCACGTCGGCATACCGGAAGATCTTCTCGCCCTCGGTCGAGAGCTCGTAGGGATTGCCGGTTCCGAGCCCGATCACGTAGACCGGGAGCTGCGCCTGCCGCACGATCTCGCGCGCCTTCTCCGCCGGGATCCGGCTCGCGTTGTCGATGCCGTCCGTGATGAGCACCGCGAACCGCTTCGGGTTGCGCCCCTCGGCCGAGATCTCGGGCACCCAGGCCACGGCATCGTGAAGGGCCGTGGTTCCCCAGGCCTTCCAGTTGTTCACCGACTCCCGCAGCACGGACAGCTCCGGGGTGTACGGCACCTCGATCTGGTTCAGGTCGCTGGCGAAGGTCGCGATGGCGAACTCGTCCCCTTTCAGGGCCTTGTCCAGGAAGAAGCGGACGACCTGCCGGCTCGCCTCCAGGCTCGTCCCCTCCATGCTGCCGGAGAGGTCCTGGAGGAAGACCACGCTGGCCGGCGCATCGGCCCGCCGCTCGAAGCTGTCGATCTTGACGTTCTTGCCGTCCACCAGGAGGCGAAAATCGTCCTCGTCCAGGCGGTTCGCGTACCCCGCACCCTGCCGCACCACCAGCGGCACCAGGACGTAGCCGACCGAAACCTCCTCCTCGAATTCCGCTCCCGGCTCAGAGGTCTGCGCCCCGGCGGTCGGGACGACCGCCCGAACGGCTGCCAGAAGCAGCAGGGAAAGGAGCAGGCGAGGGTGGCGACGGTATCTTCTCATCGCGTCGGGAGAGTTGTGCAAAAGGTAGGCCATACGTGGCATGATGCCGAATCCAACAGGGAGCCACCCAGCGTTGCTCCCGGAGGGAGGACCCGCGTGAGCGACGATGTAGACATCAGGAACATATCGATCAAATGCGGACATTGCAATACGTACCAGACTCTCAGCGCCTACTCCCGCCGTGACGACTGGAACGTGTACACCTATGAGTGCGAGAACAATGCCTGCGACCCGAACATGACGCGCACGCTGCTGGAGCTACCGCGCCATATCGACGTGTTCGGCCGCCGCGACCCCGAGTGGCGGGGCGGCGGCAAGCACGGGGAGATCGGAGACGGGCAGCCGAAGGACTAGCGGCTACTAGGAGCGCCGCCCGGCCACGCTGACCCGGGCCACCAGCGTGGCCAGGGCGGCGTCGGCCTCGGAGCTTTCGCCCTTGAGACGCAGCTCGGTCTCCAGGACGTCGGAGGGCAGGCGCGCGAGCATCGGCCCGGGCAGGCGCGAGGCCGCGAGGTAGGCGCGGTGCAGCCGGAAGGGGTGGAGACCCGCGAGCGGGTTCTTGCCGCCGCCGGGAAGCTCGCCCTGAAGGGCAGGAGCCAGGCGGTCGCGGAAGCGGGCGAAGTTCGGCTCCCCTCCCTGCACGCGCGCGGCGCTCATCATGCCGCGGATCGCGGTGAGCTGCCGGCAGAAGGAAGAGAACAGCGAGAAGAAGGTCAGCCGCGCGGCCAGCGGATCGTCGGCGGAGGTCAGCAGCCGGCTCAGGCGGTCCAGGGCTTCGGCCGCGCGCCCGGTGGCCACCGCGTCCAGGAGCTGCCAGACGTCCTCTTCTCCGCGGTCCTCCACGGACTGCTCCACCAGCTTGCGCGTAATCCTGGCCGCTCCGGCTCCGCGCGCCTGGTTGGCGAGCTTGCGGTACTCGCCCGCAAGGCGGGCCGTGGAGTCGGAGTCGATGCCCTTCCCCCGTCCATCTCCCTCCTTGCGCAGGGTGCGGCGCGCGAGCTCGGACAGGGCGTCCGAGGCGATCTCCATGCCGGTCTGCTGCTCCAGCTCCGCGGCGATGAGATCGAGCCCCTGCCAGCCGCCGCGCTGCTCGGCCTCGACGCTGCCCACGGACAGCACGGCCTCGCGCTCCTGAAGGAGACGGACGACCGGGTGGTCCGCGGCCACGGAGCGCTCCGCCAGAACCAGGGCGTGACCCTCGGGAAGGCCGCCGCGGATGCCGTCGGCGAGCTGCGCCAGGTCGCCTTCGCCCATCCCCTGGATTCCCTCGCGCACTGCGGCCTCCAGGAGGACCGCCAGGCCGGACCGCAGCTCCTCCACCTGCTTCTTGCCCCGCGCCCGGCCGCCGCGCCCGCGCCGGTCGCCCTCGAATGCCCACGCCGGCAACCCACCGAGCACCTTCTCGGGCGAGCCTGCCGCAGGGTTGGCATCGAAGAGGTGAAGCGCCTGAAGAAGACGGGATGCGGCCTGGCGCTCGCGCGAGCCCAGGGAGCCGGGCGAGGAGACCGGCAGGGCCTCCGCGGCCTCGTCGATCAGCCCGGCGGCCGCGTTGCGGTCTGCGAACACCGCCGTATCCACCACCAACAGCACCTTGGCGCCGCCGAACAGGGAGTAGGTGCGGAGGTCCTGGAGAACCGGTCCGAGCGAGGCGGGGTGGCGGTGGGTCTCGATGCGGTCCGCGGGCAGGCCGTGGGCCGCGGCCAGGGCTTCGGCCGCGCGCAGGGCCGCAGGCTCGGCGAGCACGAGATCGCCATGGACCAGGCAGACCTGGGCCCCGCCCTTGCCGAGGCGGGCGAGGAAGCTGTCGCCGGATGCCGTCATGGTCCGAATATGAGAAGAGGGGGCCGCCCTGACGAGCGGTCCCCCCGGTTCTCTCAATCCTCAAACAATCAGGAGGCTTCGGCCTCGAGCATCCCGCGTTCGACGAGCTCCTGGCAGTCGATACAGAAGCGGGTCCAGGGAACCGCGTCCAGGCGCAGCGGGTTGATCGTCCCGCCGCAGTTGCTGCACCGTCCGTACGCCCCTGCGTCGATGCGCCGGAGAGCGTCCTCGACCTGGAGCAGCCGCTGTCTTTCCGTGTCCGACAGCGAGAACATCAGCTCCCGGTTGTAGTGGTTGTTCGCCCGGTCGACGATGTCCTCGGTGCCGTCGTCTGCCGACTCCTGCCCGGCACGAATATCCTGGCTGTACAGCTCGTGCAGCTCGCGCCGCTGCTCCTGAAGCTTGGTGCGGAGCGCCTCGAACTGACCCTGGTCCTGGTTGTTCTCAGGACCCTCGGAGGGAGGAGTCTTGGCCTTCTGTGTCTTGGCCACGCTTGCTGTCTCCTTTCAACGCTTCGTCAAACGCATGTACCCGAATCACAAGGGCTCGCGATGATAGCTCATTCCAGCCTCGATCGTGAGCGTGCGGTAGATCTGCTCGTACAGCACGACACGTGCCAGCTCGTGGGTCAGCGTCAACCGCCCGAACGACAGGACCCAGCGAGCCTCGTCGAGGACCGCCTGGTCGAGACCGAGGTCGGAGCCGATGAGGAAGGCCACGGGATGCGGCCACTCGGCCTTGATACGTGCGAGGCGCTCCGCCAGTTGCGTGGAATCGACGATCTCGCCGCGGCTGTCGAGGGCCACGGGCCAGCACGGCCTGGGCAGGGCGGCGAGGAGCGCCTGCCCTTCGGCGCGCAGGCGCTGAGGGTCCTCCGAGGCGACGCGCGCCCGCACGGGCACGTTGCGGACCGGAGCCATGTGGGAGATCTTGCGGCGGTAGGTCGAGCAGAGGTCTTCCCAGCTCGAGCGCTGGTGGCGCCCCGCCCAGACGATCACCAGCTCGCGCGCCATCTTTTAGCGTGAATCAGTCAGCGTGAATCAGCCGACCGCGGAGTCGTCGGCGTCCCAGCCTTCTTCGCCGGCCATGTGCTCGTTCCACTCGGCGATGTAGCCGAGGGTCCGGAGATCCCGCATGCGGTCGAGGAAGATGATGCCGTTCAGGTGGTCGTACTCGTGCTGGATGATGCGCGCCTCGAAGTCGGTGGCCACGTAGTCCTGCGGCCTGCCGTCGCGGTCGAGCCCCTGGACGCGGACGGCCAGGTGGCGCGGCACCATGCCCCGGAGGTCGGGGATGGACAGGCAGCCTTCCCAGTCGTAGACCAGCTCCCGGTGATGCGGGGTGATCAGCGGGTTGATGACGACGCGCAGAGGGATGTCCGGATTGCGCTCCGGGTGGTCTTCGGCGGC
>JANOCF010000263.1:0-1726 GCA_031412055.1 Holophagales bacterium
GGCGCTGCCGTCGAGGGGCGGCAGCGGCAGCAGGTTGCAGAAGACGAGGATCAGGTTCAGGAAGAACAGGAGCGACCGCGGGACGATCGCCCCTTCGGCCCATCCGCCCACATTCGCGGACGTGACCTGGACCAGCCGCTCGTAGTGGAACTCGTACCTCCAGAAGGGGTACGGCTCGTAGATCCCCGCCGCCATGCCGGCGCGCAGAAGCCCGCCCGAGATCAGCATCAGGATCAGGTTGCCCGCCGGCCCGGCGAGGGCCATGACCGCCGCCCGCCGGGGGTAGCGGTGCGCCCAGACCGGGTCGTAGGGCGCGCTCGCCCAACCCATCATCCAGTTGTTCATTGCGAAGGTGATGATCGGAACCAGGATCATCCCCAGCGGCTCCCGCTGGATGTGGGGGAACGGGTTCAGGCTGACCTGCCCTCCCTCATACGCGGTCGGATCGCCCAGCTTGTAGGCGGCGAAGGCATGGCCTGCCTCGTGGAGCGTGGTCGAAAACAGAAAGACCACGAACCAGGTGACGCCGAGGACCAGCAGCTCGCTGCTCACGCCCGGTTGAGGTACTTGGTCTCGCGCGTGTCGATGACGATCCTGGTGCCGGGCTCGATGAACGGCGGCACCATGACCGTGAGGCCGGTCTCCATCTTGGCCGGCTTGTAGGACGCGCTCGCGGTCGCTCCCTTCATGCTGGGCTCGGTATCCACGACCTCCAGGGTCACCGTGTTCGGCAGCTCGATGCCCACCGCCTTCTCTTCAAAGAAGTCGACGGAGATCACCATGTTCGGCAGCAGGTAGAGCAGGGTGTCGCCGAGGACCTCGTTCTCCATGGTGACCTGGTCGTAGGTCTCCTGGTTCATGAAGTGGTGGCCCGACGGGTCGGAGTACAGATACTCCATCGGGGTGGTTTCAAGGATGGCCCGATCGACCTTCTCGGTCGACCCGAACCTGTGGTCGAAGCTGTTCCCGGTCCGCAGGTTCCGCATGCGGGCCTGGACGAAGCCGCGCAGGTTGCCGGGGGTGACGTGCTTGACCTCCATCAGGCGGCAGATGTCCTTCTCGAAGAGGATGCACATGCCGACTTTCATGTGGCTGGCTTGAATCAAAATTCAGTCTCCGTATCAGTCATGGTGTCGAGGCGGGCACGCCGGTCAGGCGTGCTCTTCCTCGTGGTGCTTCCTCGCCTGGGCGATGAGCTTCTCCTGCACCGGCCGCGGCACTTCCTCATAGTGCGAGAACTCCATGTGGAAGGTCGACCGTCCCTGCGTCAGCTCGCGAAGCACGCGGGCGTATTCGAGCATCTCGGACATCGGCACCGTGGCGCGGATGATCTGCGACCCGTTGACCGTGTCCATTCCCTGCGGACGGCCCCGCCGGTGCGAGAGGTCGCCCATGATATCCCCAGTGAACTCCTCGGTGGTGGTGATGTCCACCTTCATGACCGGTTCGAGGATGGTCGGCGAGGCCTTGGCCATGGCGTCCTTGAAGGCCAGCGAGCCGGCGATCTTGAACGCCATCTCCGAGGAGTCGACGTCGTGGTACTGCCCGTCCAGCAGGCGCACCTTGAAGTCGACCACCGGGTAGCCGGCCAGGTATCCGCGGCGGCGGGCGTCCTGGATGCCCTTCTCGACCGCCGGCCGGTAGTTGTGCGGGATGGCGCCGCCGAAGATCTCGTCCGCGAACGAGAAATCCTCCCCTCGGCCCAGCGGCTCGATCTTGATCTTGC
>JANOCF010000264.1:0-2431 GCA_031412055.1 Holophagales bacterium
CGCCATCACTTCGCCCCGCGGGCCGCGCAGGAAGGAAACGCCTTGGGCGCTCAACTCGGGCATGGCGCGGACGAACGCCAGGATCTCGTTCTCCTTCCCTTCATCGCAGAGGTGGTAGAGGACCGAGGAGAGGTTCGAACCGTCTCCCTGGAGACGCTTGTCCTGAGGGAAGCTGTAGCCGCGCATCTGTCGAGGAACGGGGCTCAGGAAAAGGATGCTCTCCATCTGCTCCCGGAAAGCGGCCACCTCGCGCCCCACCCGCATGGGAGCCACCGTGTCTTCGCCATAAGCGACCGGTGTCTCGTGGACTTCCAGTCCAGTCGGGGAACGTCTCTCATGGAGGGTTCCCGACGGGCTCGCAAGCCGCTCGGCGGCAACCCGAAGGCCCGCTGGGCCATCCTGGAGCGTGGTGGAGAAGACTAGCGCGCTCCCGGAAGAGTCGACCTCGCAACCCAGGAAGATTCGACCTTCCGAGTAAGAGAGATCATTCAGCGCATGGCGGAGGTGGATCTCCTCTGGAGCGTCGTCCAGCCGCTGCCCCGAGCCGAGCCACGCGAGCAGCCGGATGGCCTCAACCGCGTTGCTCTTCCCCGAGGCGCTGGCTCCGACCAGGAGCGTCAAGGGCGACGCGAGTGGAAGCTCGGCGTTCCGGAAGCTTTTGAAGTTCTCGATCTTGATGCGCTGAATCATCTCAGGAGGAGTTTACACCCGAATCTGCGGCATGAGAAGACGCCACGCCTTGCCGCGATGGCTGACCGCGTCCTTCTCCTTGCCGATCAGCTCGGCGAAGGTGCGGGTCTCGCCGTCGGGACCATCAGGAAGAAACACGGGGTCCCAGCCGAAGCCGTGCTCGCCGCGTCCCGGGAGGACCAGCGTGCCGGTCGTGATGCCTTCGGCGAGTACCGTGCGCTCGGCGTCGCGGTAGAGGAGGCCGCAGCGGGCCACGGCACGGGGGTCGTTCAGGGCGTGAGCGGTCTTCGCGATCCCCTCGGCGCCCACGGCCTCGAGCATCCACTTGACCAGGGGGCCGGGGAAGCCGTTGAGGGCCAGCAGCTCCAATCCGGCATCCTCCACGACCAGGGGACGGCGGATCTCCCGCCAGGCTGCCTCGGCCTTCTCGCGCAGGATTTCGTGGAGATCGAGACCCTGGACCTCGGGGAGATCCACTTCCACGGCCTCGATGTCCAGGCCGAGGGCGAGACGGGCCTCGGCGATCTTGCCGCGGTTGCCGGTGACGAAGACGAAGGGGGCGGAGTCAGGCATGCCGGGTTGAGGGCTACTCCCTCCCGGCCATCCGGGCGAGCTCCTCGATCAGCTCGTCGACCTGGCGGCGCAGGTCGGAGACCTCGCCGCAGTTGTCGATCGCGCGGTGAGCGGCCTGCTTGCGCTCCCGTCCGTCCCCCTGGGCGATGAGGCGGGCGCGGGCCGAGGCCTCGTCCATCCCTCGCTCGACCGCCCGGCGCAGGCGGTTCTCGGCGGGGGCCTCGACGGTGAGGATGAAGTCGAACAGCGGGCCGTAGCCGGCCTCCACGAGGAGCGTGGCCTCCAGCACCACCACCCCCTCGGACCGGGCCGCGATCTCCTCGAAGCGCCGGCGCACCAGCGGGTGGATGGCCGCCTCCAGCTTGCGCCGGGCCTCCATGTCGGAGAAGACGAGGGCCGCCACCTTGCCCCGGTCCACGGCGCCCGCCTCGTCGAACACCTCCGGACCGAGCAGGCCGCGTACCGCCTCTGCCCCTTCTCCTCCAGGGGCGTACATCTCCGCCACGAGACGGTCGGCGTCGATCACCGTGAACCCGGCATCCCGCAGCCAGCCGGCCACGGTCGACTTGCCGCTGGCCAGACCGCCGGTCAGACCGACCCGGAGGGCGCGCTTCATTCCACTCCCCGGCGGGGAGAGAGACCCTGCCGCATCCGCGCGGCGTTCAGCGTGTTGACCAGGAGCATGGCCACCGTCAGCAGACCCACTCCGCCCGGAACCGGCGAGATGGCCGAAGCCCTGGGCGCCACCTGGACGAAGTCCACGTCCCCCGCCAGGACCGACCCCTTGGCCGCGAGCTGGCCGCGCCGGGTCTCGTCGCCCGGAAAGAGCCGTTCGACCTCGGCATCGCCGGTAAGCCGGTTCACGCCCACGTCGATCACCACCGCGCCGTCGCGCACGTGCTCCGGTCCGATCAGTCCTGGCCGGCCGATGGCCACCACCAGGATGTCCGCCTCGCGGGTGACGGCCGCCAGGTCGGCGGTGCGGGAGTGGCAGATCGTGACCGTGCAGTTCTCCCGCAGGAGAAGCGCGGCCATGGGCTTGCCCACGATGGCGCTGCGTCCCACGATCACGGCGCGCTTCCCGGCGAGCGCGATGCCGTTGCGCTTCAGCAGCTCGATGATCCCGGACGGCGTGGCTGGGGCGAAGCCCGGCTCGTCCAGCCAGAGG
>JANOCF010000265.1:0-2718 GCA_031412055.1 Holophagales bacterium
GTTGCTTCAGAAAACCAGAAGACCTCGCAACCGAGAGAAAACGGCCGTCGACCGTGTCGGAGGATCGGCAGGGCCACGATGCGTTCCCGACGTCCGGCCTCCTTGGCGCCAGGCCGTCATTCGGGCACCTGCGAAGGGGCCGGATGCCCACGACGCCGAAAGCGAGACGCCGCCGGCCTGGGGCCAGCGGCGTCAGGGTCGACGTCAGGTTCGGATCGAGGCTTGCGCTTCAGGCCGCCTTGCGGCGGCGCGCGACGCCCAGGAGGCCGAGCGCGCCCAGGAGGAGGCCGGCGCCGGCCGGCAGGGGGACGGCCGACACGCTGACCGAGGCCAGCGTGAAGTCGTCGTTGCCGATGAAGCCGTCCGAGAAGCGGAACTGGCCGGACGCCCGAATGGTGAAGGACGTCACCCCGGCAAGGTCGATGTCGTTGGGATTGTCGGAGGTCGGGCCGAAGGAGAACGTCTGGGTGGGGGCTGCGGCGAAGCTCACGCTGAGCGTGTAGTCGTCGTTGCTGTCGAAGAGCCCCAGGAGGTACGAGTCCAGGTTGACCGTGCCGCCCGTGAAGCTGACCGTCAGCGCCTCGCTGCTGAACACCGGGGAGCCGTCGATCTGACCCGGCTGAAGGTCGGGGAAGCCGTTCACGCCCAGGCCGTCGGGGCCCTGGGTCACCGTGGCCGAGCCGTTCAGGATCCCGCCCACGCTGGCGGTGACCGTGTAGCCCCGGTTCCCGATCGTTCCCGAGGTGAGAGCGCCGTTCGTGAAGTCGAGGGTCGCGGCCGAGGCAGCGCCTGCCAGCCCCATCAGGGCCACCGCGCCGGCAATCAGTTGTTTCATGAGAAAGACCTCTCCCTGTCAGGGTTCATCAAGACCGTTTCCGCTCACGCGAGGACCGCTGGACACGCGTCTCCCTGCGGTGCCGGCCGCGCCTCAGCATCCCTGCTCAGGCTTGGCTCGACATCGGAGGGCACACGGGCGCGTGAGCAGTGCCGCATTCCTGCCATGTTGTTGACGAACCTGAAACTCGGCTTCCTGCAGTCGCTTAATTTTCAACTTCAGGTTTATCATTAAGGATCATGAACGAACATTGAATGGATTGAGGCATTTTTGTCCCCAAGAAAGGAGTCACAAACACGATCCGGGCGCTGCCAGAAACCTTCCAACCCCTCAAGGCCCTGTTGCTCACGTCGGAACGCTGATTCGACGGCAGGCGTCGGCTGCCCGATCTCCCGACCGCGACCCGAGATCAGCCCTTGGCACGACAACGGTTCCTGTGAGGGCTGAACGTTCGCACCGACGGGAGGTCTTCTCCCGTCGTCCTGCTCCTCGACCTAAGAGGCACCCGAGCGCGGTTCAGCGCCGGGGCCCAGCCGTCACTCCGGGATGAACGTCGGCAGCCGCGGCAGCGCCTCGGCCATCAGCGCCTGGATGCGGGCGTCCGCGTCCGCCTCGGTCTCGCCCTCGAGCACCGGCGTCACGAAGCGCACCAGGGCCCCGTCGGTCCGCCCTCGCGTCAGGCTGTCCCAGACCACCGAGGCCTTGGCCAGGTAGTCGTTGGTCATGCGCTGCCCGCGCTGCTCGAACCAGTAGTAGACCACCTGCTTGGAGAGCCCCTTCTGGATCACCGCGCGGTTCAGCGTGAAGGTGCCGTAGACGGTGCCCGGCACCGACACCTCGCGGGGGCCGATCGACAGCATCTCCCAGCCGCCCACAGGCAGGCAGACCTCGGGCGAGTGAATGCCCTGGCCCTCGGTCTGCTTGGCGTACCAAGCCGAGAAGAAGTTCACGCCCGCGCCGCTCCCGGGGAGCGCGTAGGTGACGTTGGCGTAGTCGCTGGCCGCCAGCACGGCGGCGGTCTCGGGTTCGAGCTCGAAGGACCGGCCCTGCCAGTCGCCCAAGGCCCGCGGGAACAGCGCGAAGGCGTCGCGCGGCGGCTCGGCGCGCTCGGCTTGAGGCGCGAGCAGGAAGGCCGCCGACACCGCCACCGTCATCAGCGCCGCGGCCGCCAGCCCGCGCGAGGCGGGCAGGGCCAGGAGCCGGGCGGCCTGCGCGCCGAAGCCGTCGAAGTCGAGGTCGATGGTCTCGCGGAACGAGAGCGGGTTGGGCGTCAGCCGCTGGAGGCCCATGGCGGCCAGGAACAGCACCGCGATGCAGATGCCGAAGATCACCCAGCCCTCGAAGACGTGCAGGAAGCCCTCGGCCTGGCCGATGCCGTAGGAGTCGACCAGGATGCCGATGACGCCGATCCGCACCGAGTTCATCAGGATGGTGAGGGGCGCGGCCATCAGGAACAGCACCGCCTTGTGCCAGAACGGGCCGCGGTAGAGGATTCCGAACAGGTACGAGAAGCTCAGGATCGGGAACAGGTAGCGCAGGCCCGAGCAGGCCTCGGCCACCTGGAGCTTGTAGACGCCGAGGTCGATGACGTTGCCTTCGAGGAAGACGGGGATGCCCATCAGGCGCACGATGGCCACGCCGATCTCGGAGGAGACGAGCTGCAGGAAGACCGTGAGCTGCCAGTAGACGAACTGGGGAAGCGGCAGCATGAAGATCAGGTGCAGGACCGGCGCCCAGTGGCTGCGCCCCCGCTCCCAGCCGAGGGTCAGGAGCACGACCCCCATCACCCAGATGATGAAGGCGTAGGTGACGACGTCCGGGATCTGAATGAGGTTGCCGAACAGGCCGAAGGCCAGCGCGAAGAGGATGAACAGGAGGCCGGG
>JANOCF010000266.1:0-2329 GCA_031412055.1 Holophagales bacterium
GACGGCGCGGTCTCGTCTTCGACTCCGGTCTCAACGGCGGGCAGGGCCCGGCGGTCGAGCTTGCCGGTTGGCGTGCGCGGCAGCTCCGGCAGGGTCGCGAACACGGAGGGGACCAGGTATTCCGGCAGGCGCTCCTGGAGGAAGCGGCGCAGGTCGTCAACTTCCGCCTCCCGGCCGGCCGAGGGCACCACATAGGCCACGAGCCGGTTGCCGCCGTGGCCGTCGGAGACCGCCGCGACCGCGACCTCGCGCACGTCCGGATGGCCGCCGAGGACCGCCTCGATCTCGCCCAGCTCGATGCGGAAGCCGCGGACCTTCACCTGCTGGTCGGAGCGGCCGAGGAACTCGACGGCGCCGTCCGGCCGCTGCCGGCCCACGTCGCCCGTCCGGTAGAGGCGCTCGCCGGGCCGGGAGGAGAACGGGTGGGGCACGAAGCGGTCCGCGGTGAGGTCGGGCTGCCGCACATACCCGAGAGCCACGGCGACGCCGCCGAGGTGGATGTCGCCGACGGCGCCTGTGGGGACGGGGCGCATCCGGCGGTCCAGCACCAGGACCTCGCTGTTGAAGATGGGCAGGCCGATGGGCACGACCTCGCCCGTCTCCCCGGGACGGCAGCGCCAGAAGGTGGCGTCGATCGTCCCCTCCGTAGGGCCGTACTGGTTGTACAGGGTGGCTTCGCAACGCGAGAAGAAGCGCTCGGCCAGGGCCACGGGCAGCGCCTCGCCGCCCGCGAAGACCAGGCGCAGGCGGTCGCAGGCTGCGAGACCCTCCTCCTCCACGACGAGCTGGAACATGGAGGGGATGAAGTGGGCCACGCTGACGCCGGACTCGGCCATCAGGCGCACCAGGTAGGAGCTGTCCCGCTGGCCGCCGGCCTTGGGCAGCACCATGGCCGCGCCGGAGATCAGCGAGCCGAAGATCTCCCAGACGGAGAAGTCGAAGCTGAACGCCGCGCTCTGGAGCACCCGGTCGCCGGGGGACAGCGGGTACTCGCTCTGCGCCCAGAGCAGCCGGTTCACGATGGAGCGATGGGTGATCATCACCCCCTTGGGCTTGCCGGTGGAACCGGAGGTGAAGATGACGTACGCCACCACCTCCGGCGGGACGTGGACGCCGGGGTTGTGCGCGGGGCCATCCAAGGGGCCGAGCACGAGCCGGGGTGCTTCGCCCTCCGGCAGTGCTGTCTGCTGCGCCTCACCGACGATGACGGCCGACGGGCATGCCGTCTCCAGCATGTGGCGCAGCCGCTCCCGCGGGTTGACCGGATCGAGGGGGACGTAGCCAGCGCCGGCCTTGAGGGCAGCCACGGCGGCGGCCACCATGTCGGGACCCCGGTCCACGCAGATCGCGACGAGATCGCCCGTCTTCACGCCCATGCCGATCAGCCGGTGGGCGAGGCGGTTGGCCCGGACGTTCAGCTCGCCATAGGTGAGCTCTCCCGTTTCGCCGAGGATAGCGGGGCTTTCCGGAGCTTCGGCAGCCTTGCGCTCGAACCAGCGGTGGAGCGGGACCTCCAGCGGCAGCTCGACGGCGGTGGCGTTGATCTCCTCCACCAGACGACGACGCTCGACCGGGCCGACCATCTCCAACTCTCCGCCGGTAGCGCTGGCGAGCAAAGCGGTCAGCTCCTCGCCCAGGCGCTCGGCGTCCGCGCGGTCGATCCGGGCCGCGTCGTGGCGGATCTCCAATTCGAGGGATTCGCAGGAGGAACCGCGCTCGATCATCGTCAGGCCCAGCCGGAAGGTCTCCAGGCAGGCGTCGATCCGGCGGACCGAGAACGCGACGCCGCCGGCTTGGCGATCCTCGGGGAGGCTCAGGGCCTCGAAGGTGAACGGAAACGAGCCGTCCTCGCGGGCGAAGTACTCCTGCCAGGTATGGGCGGTCTCGACCGCCTCGCGGACGGCGGACCGGGCGTCGCCGAGGGCCACGCCGGCCGGGCAGCGCAGGGGCAGGTGCCTCGCGAACAGGCCGAAGGCGACGTCCATGCCCTCGTACTTGCGGCCGTCGAACAGGGTGCCGACCGTCACCTCCGCAAGGCCGGTCAGCCGTCCCAGGAGAAGGGACCAGGCCGTCAGGACCAGTGTGGGCAACGATCCTTCCGAGAAGGCACGGAGCCGCGCCTGAAGAGCGGGATCGAGCTCGACCCGCACCACCGCGGGCGCGAACGGCGCCGGGGACGCGGGCTTCTCCCAGGGCAGGCGGAGCGGCGCGGAGTCCCAGTCGCTATGAGCAAGCCAGTGCTCCCTGCCGGCCGCGGTGTCTTCCGACTCCAGGATCTCGTGCTGCCACTCGGTGAAGTCCGCGTACTGGAGCACCTCGTCTCCGGCGG
>JANOCF010000267.1:0-1752 GCA_031412055.1 Holophagales bacterium
GGTCCTTTCCTGGGTGCTCTGCTGTAGTAGAATGCCTCATCTTCCTGATGGCTAAAGATATTGACCGGCTCAAGCGTCAGCTCCTCCAGGACGTAGTCCGGGAGAACCTCGATCTTCAGGAGGGGCGGCTCCCGCGTGGCCTGAAGCGCCGGCCGAAGGTGGGGGTCCAGATCCTGGTCCTGGCCCTCCTTTCGATCGGCCTGCTCGGCTCGGCGCGGCTGCTCCCGTCGCTGGGCAAGACCGAGGCGCCGCTCGGACCTCCTGCCGCCGCGAAACCGGCCGCGCCGGCTCCGGCGCTCCCCGTCCCGGCGGCCCTGCCGGCCGCGCCGGTCCGGCAGACATCGGCAATATCGCGGACCGAGATGACCTCGGAGCTGATGCCGGTCGACGCCGCCGTCTTTCCGCTGGCCGTGCGCAAGATCGCGCTCGACCCGGGACACGGGGGCGACAGCCTGGGAACCCAAACGCCCGGCGGCCTGGTGGAGAAGGAGCTGACCCTCGACATCGCCGAGCGGCTGAAGAAGCTCCTGGAAGCCGACTCGTTCGAGGTCCTGATGACCCGGCAGGCCGACCGGGCCGTGTCGCTGGAGCAGCGTGGCGTCATGGCCAACCAGGAGGGGGCGGACATCTTCGTCTCGATCCACCTCAACTGGATCGAGAACCGCAATTCGCGGGGCGTGGAGACCTACTATCTGGGCGCCACCCAGGACCCGTACCTGACCCGGCTGGCCGCCAAGGAGAACCACGACTCCGGCTACTCCATGGCGGACATGCGGCAGCTCCTCGACGGTATCTACGCGGACGTGCGGCACGACAAGTCGCGCGAGCTGGCCGAGGTCGTCCAGTCGTCGCTGTTCAACTCTCTGGGCCGGGTCAACCCCGGCATCGAGGACCGCGGGGTCAAGGCGGCGCCGTTCATCGTGCTGCTCGCCACCGAGATGCCGGCGATCCTCGCCGAGGTCTCCTGCCTGTCCAACGAGGACGAGGCCGAGCTTTTGACGAAACCGTCGTACCGGCAGTACATTGCCGAAGCCCTGGCGGAGGGTATCCGCTCCTACGCGGACGCCGTCGAGGGCAAGCCGGACGATGTCGGCGATATTGGCGATATCGTCGGGAAGAAAGGAACCTGAGGAATGGCTGAGAAGGATAAGGAAAAAGAGGTCCTGCACGTCGGGATCGACCTGGGCACGTCGCGCAGCTCGATCTCCGCAAGCAATGGACAGCGTCACGTGGTCGAGAGCTACGTGGGCTGGCCGCTCGACATGGTCGCCCGCAAGGTGCTGAAGAAGCCGGTGCTGATCGGCAGCGAGGCGCTGGAGAACCGCTCCATGCTCGACCTGCACCGGCCGCTGGAGCAGGGTCTGATCAAGGAGGGCTCCGATCTGGATGAGGCGGCGGTGCGCGAGCTGCTGCGCCATCTGCTCTCGCTGGTGGGGGTCGACGTCGGCAACCGCAGCGCCAACAAGAAGGTGCGCGCCGTGGTCGGCGTTCCGGCCGAGGCGCTGCGGGTCAACAAGCAGCAGGTGCGTAAGGCGATCCAGGGGGCGGTCGACAGCCTGCTGATCGTCTCCGAGCCGTTCGCCGTGGCCTACGGCCTGGAAGCGCTGCTGCACACGCTGGTCATCGACTCCGGAGCCGGCACCACCGACCTCTGCGTCATGAACGGCCGCCTGCCCACCGAGGACGACCAGCGGACCCTGCCGCAGGCAGGCGACTGGGTGGACGAGCAGCTCATGCGGCTCACCCGCGCCC
>JANOCF010000268.1:0-2585 GCA_031412055.1 Holophagales bacterium
AGCTGGTGGACGGCCAGGAGCTGGACCCCGGCTCGTACCAGGAGATCCAGGACGAGACCCTGGGCTCGGCGCTCGAGCGGGAGTTCGCGAGCAGCGCTCTGAGCCGGATGTAGAGCCTGCCTGGGGTTGAAAACCCCAGGCTTTACGCCTGCGCGCCTTCGGCGCTTCCTGTCGGCAACGTCAGCTCCTCTGCCTGGCGAGAGGGCTCTGATACGCTTCCTCCTCCTTGAAGGAGGAACCATGGACTCCGTCCTCTGGCAGAGCGATCTCTCCGAATACGGCCCGCCCCGGCGCGGCAAGGTGCGGGACGTCTACGACCTCGGTGACACCCTGCTGATCGTCGCCACCGACCGGCTGTCGGCCTACGACTTCGTGCTCCAGCCGGGAATCCCGGACAAGGGGAAGATCCTCAACCAGCTCTCGAACTTCTGGTTCGCGAAGCTGGCGGACGTGGTGCCCAACCACCTCCTGGCCACCGATCCGGCCGACTTCCCTTCCGGGCTGGCGCCGTACCGCGACCTCCTGCGCGGCCGGTCGGTGCTGGTGCGCAAGGCGCGGGTGGTCCCCTTCGAGTGCGTGGCGCGCGGCTATCTGGCGGGCAGCGGCTACCGGGAGTACCGTTCCACGCAGTCCGTCTGCGGCGTCCCGCTGCCGCCAGACCTGGACCGGGCGAGCCCGCTCCCCTTCCCGATCTTCACCCCGGCCACCAAGGCCGCCGAGGGGCACGACGATAACGTGACCTTCGAGACCATGGCCGAGTCCGTGGGACCCGAGCTGGCCGGCCGGCTGCGCGAGCTCACGCTGGCCCTCTACCAGGCGGGCGCGTCCCTCGCGGCCGGGAAGGAGCTGATCCTGGCCGACACCAAGTTCGAGTTCGGGCTGACCGACGACGGCGCCCTGATCCTGATCGACGAGGTGATGACCCCCGACTCTTCCCGCTACTGGGACGTCAAGCGCTGGGTTCCGGGAGAGGAGCCGGCCTCTTTCGACAAGCAGTACGTGAGGAACTGGCTGGACTCCTCCGGCTGGGACCACCAGTCTCCGCCGCCCGTGCTCGCGGAGGAGGTCGTCCGCGGAACCCGCGAGCGCTACATCGAGGCGTTCCGGAGGATTACGGGGACGGAGCCGGTTCTCTAGGGCGCGTTGGCAAGTCGCGACTTCAACCCGATTCGCGGTTCCCTGCCATCACTTCGCGGTTTTTCCACTTCAGGAAGTCGCGACATTCCCGCAGCAGGTCGCGAACTGGCCGGGGTACACCCTCTACCCTGCCAGCGAGTCGCCAACTGCCAGCAGTTCGCGACTCGCTTCGCGGTCGGAGCCTTCCGCTGACCGCGAACAACCGCGAACTGGTCGAAGCGGAAGGTCCACCAACCGCGAACAACCGCGAATCAGCCCCAGCGAACCGCGAATTGCGCCCAGTTCGCGACCTCTGAACGGTCCGCAGGAGCCTTTTGCGGTTCGGAGGACGTCAGGAATGCCTTCGAGAAGGCTGGCGGGAGGGGGGAAGTCGCGAACGCCTCAGCCGCGACGTTCCAACTCGCGGCGCAGACGGGCGAGCTCTTCCTCGACGGCTCGCCGGGCGGCTGTCTCTTCCTGGAGCCGAGCCTCGGCAGTGCGAGCCCGCTCCTCCGCGATCTCACGGGCTGCATGTGCCTCGGTTGATCTCAAGAGCGGCTCTCCGGTCTTGAGGTCCACGAGCCTCAACCGGCTCCCCGCCTCGCGCCGAAGGATCAGCCCTGTGGTCTGACTGACCAGCGAGCCATCCATGGTGAACTGGATGGGATGGTACTCGCCATCCACCAGACGGAAGCCTTGGAGCGGCGGCCTGAGATACTCGCCCAGCGGATCGAAGAGGAAATACTCCTCCACGCCGATCCGGGCATAGATCTCTTTCTTGTCGTTCAGATCTTCCCGGCGGGTGCCCTCGGAAGTCACCTCGATCACGAAAGACGGAGGATGTCCCTCTTTCCAGAGGAAATAGGAGCGTCGCAACGGCTCCTTCGGAACCCCAAACGCCACAAAGACGTCGGGGCAGACTCGCAGGCCCGGTTTTCCCTCGACGTAATAGAGCAGCAGGTCTCCATGCGTGTAGACGTCCGCGGCGTTGAGGTAACGCTGGCGGAGCGCCAGGATCAGTTCCATGATCTCTCTGCTGTGGACCTCGGTCTCGCCCATAGGCCGGCCATCGGACTCCGGGTAGTGGATTTCCTGTTTCAGAGGAATCGCTGCCATCCGTGACTTCCTTTCTTCGGCCGGCGACCGGTGCGCTTCCGGCGGCCGTGGGGGCACCTTTTCCGACGACGAGTCTAGCATCAGTCTGTACAATGATGCCACGAGAAGACCCTCCCCTGCCCTCCCCCGCTTTCGCGGGAGAGGGGGAAAGGGGGCATAGGCGCTAACTTTGTGGCGGTAGCCCGGCCCAACGGGCCGGTAGAGTCCAGCCCAGGGCTGAGGCCGCAGGCCGATGCCCTGGGAAAACACCCACAGAACCATGCGGCCTGAAGGGCCGCGAGAACGGGCAGCACCGCTCGCAAGCGGGCTCTCGCGGCCCTTCAGGCCGCACCCTTCTTTATTGTCGTTCACCC
>JANOCF010000269.1:0-3260 GCA_031412055.1 Holophagales bacterium
CGACGTGCTCCTGCGCGAGGTTCGAGGCGGAGCCGGAATGAAGGTCCGCACCAATCCCTGGATGCGGATCGTCCTGAGGTTCACGTATCTGCGCCGGATCCTGCGCGGGGGCTGGTTCCCGGCCGGGGCACCGGCACCGCCCGAGATCCGTCCCGCCAAGGAGCTTCCCGACCAGGCGAGCGCCGTCGCGCTCTTCCGGCAGCGCGTCGAGGAGTTCGAGCAGGCGGTCCAAGGCAGCCCCGAAGCGCGTATTACGCACGCTTATTTCGGCACCCTGACGCTCGCGGACGGCGTCTTGTTCTGCGCCCTGCACATCGAGCATCATCGAGCCCAGTTGTAGCCGTGGAGGACACTGACCAGGCGGCATGCCTCCCTTGCGGAGACCGACCGGTCGTGCTATTTTCTTCTCATGGCGAAAGGCGAGACCACCCGAGAGGCCATTCTGTACAGGGCGCTGTCGATGGCAACCCAGACGGGATTGGAAGGCCTCTCGATGGGCAGCCTGGCGAAAGAGGTGGGGCTGTCCAAGAGCGGACTCTTCGCCCACTTCCAGTCCAAGGAACAGCTCCAGCTCGATGTGCTTGAGACGGCGGTAGCCCGCTTCATCGAGACGGTCATGGCCCCGGCCTTGCGCGAGCGGCGCGGCGAGCCCAGGGTGCGGGCGCTGTTCGACCGCTGGCTTGAGTGGGAGGACGCTTCCTTTCTGCCGGGCGGCTGCCCTTTCGTAGCCCTGGCGAGCGAGCTCGACGACAGGCCGGGTCCGATCCGAGACCGGCTCGTAGGCTATCAGCGCGACTGGCACCAGTCGCTTGCCACGGCTGCCCGCATCGCCATGGACGAGAAGCACTTCCGGGCCGATCTTCAGCCCGTTCAATTTGCCTTCAATCTCTACTCCATCATCTTGTCCTACCACTATTACAGCCGGCTGCTGCGAGACCCGGCAGCCGGGCCGCTGGCGCGGCAGGCTTTGGAGTGCCTGCTCGACGCGAGCCGCGCCTGACCGACGCCAGGTCTGCCAATCCTGAGAGAGGAGAGAAGTACATGCCGAAGAAAAGCACGACCGGTCGCACACTAGCCCTGCGTGTCCTGCGAACGGGCTTCGCCGTGGCCAATGCGCTCTCTCCGGAGCTCGCTGCCGCTGGCGCCAAGCGCCTCTTCTTGAGCACGCGCCGCCATCCGGTGCCGGAGCGGGACCGGGCACGCCTCCAGGATGCTGAGCGGGTGGATCTCGCGGGCCTTGCCGCCTGGGTCTGGGGCAGGGAAGGTGCACCCACGGTCGCCCTGCTTCACGGCTGGGAAGGCCGGGGCTCTCAGCTCGGAGCCTTCGCGTCCCCGCTCGTCGCGGCGGGTTTTCGTGTCGTCGCTCTCGACGCTCCGGGTCACGGAGACTCACCGGGCCGCAACTCGTCGCTGGTCGCCATCGCCGGCGCGCTGCGCAGGGCTGGCGAGCGCTACGGCCCGCTGGCCGGAGTGATCGCGCACTCAGCCGGAACGGTGGGTGCGGTCCATTGCGTGTCGCGCGGGCTCGCGGTGAAGCGGCTCGTCTGCGTGGCGCCGGGCGTCGATCTCGAAGCCTACGTGCTCGGATTTGCCCGCATGTTCGGGCTTTCGGCCGCCGTGAGCCGCTCGCTGAAGCTGCGAATCGAGCGCCATGTCGGAGTGACCATGAGCGAGCTCGACCCGCGAAGGGCGGCGGCGGGCCTGCGGATCCCGCTGCTCGTCATCCACGACCGGGCGGACCGTGAGGCGCCGTTCGCCGGAGGTGAAGAGCTCGCGCGCGCCTTGCCGGGAGCACGGCTGATCGCCACCGAGGGGCTCGGGCATACGCGCATCCTGTGGGACGAGAAGGTCGTCTCGGCCGCGACAGCCTTTCTGCGGGAAGGTCTTTACGAGGAGGTTGCTGAAGCCGCGGACTTGAAGGTGCCTGCCTTGGTCGGATGATCGCCGCCGCCCGGGCACCGGCAGGACGCGGCGGTCAACCGATGAGGCCCTGTCCGAAGTCGAAGGGGTATCCGTGGCGCCGCGCCGCGCCGGTTGCGAAGAGGACCACCTCCTCACGGGTCGCGGTGCGGTGGAAGACCATTCTGGATCTGCCGGTCGAGGTATGAGCGACGAGCACGTACCGCTTCCTGATCGCGAACCAGAGCATCCAGGCTCCCATCCCGGCAAGGGACAGGAAGAAGCAGAAGACGAAGAACAGCTCGAGGTCTTGACTCGGCGGCAGCAGGAGCACCGCGAGCGGGAGTCCGAGGAGAACGAAGAACGCACCGCCCAGGATCCCGGCAAGCGGGGTTTCCATGGCCGGCGTGTATTCGAGCTCCAGGCGCTCGACCCGGCTCCGTGGAAGGACTACAGGCCAATGCACGCCGCCGGAATGGGCGACGCCATCGCCGGTGATCCGGATCGCCCCAAGCTCGTCCAGTGGGTCGGGAGCCGTCGAGGCCGGCAGCCGCGCGTTGAGAAAAATCAGAAACAATTTAAGCGAAAAGCTGATTGCAAAGAGGACGCCCGTGATGTCGCCATGGGCTTTGATCCTGCCGTACACCTCTGGCTCTACGCGCGCGTGCTGCCCCTTCACCGAGAGTACGTTTGGTTTGTGGGATTCGTAGATCGAGACCGGCACACCCGACGAGATGGCGTCGTTGAGATAGTAGAGGTAGGCCGAGGCGTTGAGCCCGCAGAGGAGCAGCAGGATGTTGGCGGCGCGGTTGATGCGCGCGCGCTTTTCGGAAAACCGATGCCCTGCGGTGGGTTCAAATTCCATGGTGGTCGAGCTGAGGGTAGTGAAGACATGGAGGGCTGTCAACCGCGGTGCGCGGGCGTCGCGCGGGCGTCGTGCGGGCGTGAAACGGTATGATCCGGCCCATGAGACGTCCCGACGGCAAAGAGAGTGACCCGGCCGACACGATCGACTCGGCCGGTCCGGTCGGCTTCGACGAAGTCTTCGCCGAGCTGCCGCTGCTTCACATGACACCCCGCTCCTGGGCGGAGCTCGCAGCGGCGCACCTGCCCGAGTTCCTGGCGGACCACGCGGTCTGCGAGCAGCAGGTCGCCATGTATGCCCTGTCCCTCGCCGGCTACTATCCCGACGACGCCGAGCTCGTCGAGCGCGCCGCGGCGCTCGCGGCCGAGGAGGTGCAGCATTTCCGGCGGGTGGTGGCGATCCTGAGGAAGCGGGGCTGGCCGCTTGGAGGTCGGCGGAAGAATCCCTGGGCGCAGAGCCTGCGGGCGCGGATCGTTCCCGGCCGCGAGCCCTGGAC
>JANOCF010000270.1:0-2160 GCA_031412055.1 Holophagales bacterium
CCCTCACGGGTGAGCGGGTCGGCCAGGGCCGCCGCGTCCCCGGCCAGCAGGATCCGCCGCGATAGCCCCCGGCGCACCGCTTCCAGGGTCCACGGTCCGAAGACAGGGATCGGATAGCGGTAGCGCGGTCCGGGAAGCTCCCGCCAGCCCACGGGCAGATGGCGGTCGAGGAACGAGTCCAGGGAGGCCTTGGCGGCACCGTCCGAGAGCGTTCCGGACGTGTAGGCGATCCCCACCGAAGCGCCTCCCGCCCGGGGAAAGATCCAGAGGTAGGCGTCGGCCAGGTCGGGGAAGGCGAGGACGAGGCGGTCCCACTGCAATCCGGAGAGCGAGCCGCCGAGACCGATGCTCTCCCCTGCGGGCTCCAGGCCCAGGCTGCGCCGCGTGCGTCCCCGGGCGCCGTCAGCGCCCACGATCCAGTCGTAGGACCGGGTCTCGCCTCCAGCCGAGATCCGCACCGTCTCCCCTTCCCAGGACAGGGAGTCCACTTTGGTTGGGACGCGCCTGGCGCCCGCGGCCACGGCGGCTTCGGCGAGGGCTCGGTCGAGGTCGGACCGGCGGAAGATGCGGATGCCCTGGAGATCGATGTCGAGACTTCCGCCCCGGGCGTCCTCCAGGACGGCGGCGGGACTGATCACGGCTGGCAGGATGGATGCGTCGAAGCCCTGGAGGCGGGGCAGCACGTGCTCGGGGACGGCGCCCCCGCAGGGTTTCTCGCCGGGACGAGAGGGAAGGTAGAGGTCGACCTCGGCTCCGGCCCGCGCCAGGGCCAGCGCGGCCGAGCCTCCCGCGGGGCCTCCACCGACAACTGCGACCCTGATCAGACCCCCTTGGTGTCGTCGCCGTCGTCCTCTTCCTCGATCCGCAGGAGGACGACGGTCACGTTGTCGATCCCTCCCCGGGCGTTGGAGTCGTTGACGAGGCTGCGGCAGATCTCGTGCAGATCGCGGGCGGAGCTCAGGCGCTCGCGGATGTCCGCGTCGGAGAGCATGCCGGTGAGGCCGTCCGAGCAGAGAAGATAGAGGTCGCCCGCCCTGACCTCGAGCTCCCGCACGTCCACCACCACGTCGCTCTCCCCGCCCAGGGCGCGGGTCACCACGTTCTTGAGCGGGTGCGAGCGGGCCTGCTCCTTGGAGAGGAAGCCCGCCACGACCTGCTCGTTGACCCAGGTGTGGTCCTGCGTGAGCTGGTCCAGGCGGCCGTTGCGCAGGCGGTATGCCCGGCTGTCGCCCACATGCGCCACGGCCGCGGTGCTCTCGGAGAGCAGATAGCCGACCACGGTCGTGCCCATGCCGTAGAGGGAGCCGTCCTTGCTGATCGCCCGCAGGACGTGGTCGTGGGCGATGCGCACGGCCATGCGGAGGAGGTTGGTGTGCCGCTCGAAGCGGTTGTCCATGCCGAAAGGCCAGGTGGTGTCCTTGTCGGCGGTCTTCTCCACGAACTCCCGGATGGCGTGGACCGCGATCTGCGCCGCCACCTCGCCGTGGCTGTGGCCGCCCATGCCGTCGGCCACCACGTACAGCTTGTGCAGCGGATCGATCTCGAAGTAGTCCTCGTTGTGGATCCGGGTGAGTCCAACATCGGACAGCCCGCAGGCCTTGACGCGCAGCATCAGCCAGCCTTTCCGAACAGGCCGCGCTTGGCGGGGCTGGAGGGCTTCTCCAACTCCTCCAGGGCGCGGTGGATCGTCGGGTCGTCCTCACCCCACTCGATCGCCTGGCGGTAGTGCATCACGGCCCGCTCAGGCTGTCCGGCGAGGGCGCAGATGCGTCCGGCCTGCTTGTGGTAGGAGGGGTTCATGGGCTCCAGCTCGCAGGCCCGCTCGATGGCCGGCAAGGCCCGGGGCAGCCAGTTCGGCTGCTGGGCGCAGGTCATGGCCAGGTGGTGCCAGGTCTGCGCGTTGTTGGGATCGGCCTTGGTGGCGCGGTCGAAGTTGTCCGCCGCCTCCAGGAAGTTCTTTTCCTTGTACGCCTTGATGCCGCGCTGCATGTAGGCGCGCGCGGCCTGCCGCGGGTCCGACTCGGCGCCGGGACGCACCAGCTCGACGTCGTGCTGGCGCCGGTGCTCGGGATCGGAGAGCACGTTGAAAGCCTGCGTGATCTCCTGGAAGTCCGTCTCCGCCGCCGCCTTCTCCGCTCCCTGGAAGCGGTCGGGAGGGCG
>JANOCF010000271.1:0-5275 GCA_031412055.1 Holophagales bacterium
GTCCCTTCGGGATCGACCGCGAGGCAGTCGGTGAAGGTTCCCCCGGTATCGATCCAGATCCGCCAGCCCGGCTCGGTCTGCATCATCCGCCGAGCCGCGCCACCAGCAGCTTGACCCGCAGGTTCTCCTGATCGATGGCCAGGGCCTTGCGCATCCATCGCTGAGCCTCGTTCGCGTCTCCGGAAGCGAGGGCGGCGATGCCCATGGCGGCGTACGGCTCGGCACTGTCGCGGTACAGCCGGAGCGCCCGCTTGTAGAAACGGCGCGCCTCGTCGATGCGGCCGTGCGACAGGCTGAGGTCCCCGAGGGAGAGATAGATGAAAGGGTTGCGGCTGCCCAGGCGGGAGGAGAGGGTCATCAGGTCCTCGGCCTCCTTCACCTTGCCCTGGTTGCGCAGCAGCGCGGCCAGGTTCTGGTAGGCGGATACGGCCTCGGGGTCCACCTCCAGCGCTTTACGGTAGGCCTTCTCGGCCTCGACGAGGTCGCCGGTGCGGCGCAGAGCCACGCCGTAGTTGATCCAGGCGCCGGAGAGCTCGGGATCGATCGCCACCGCCTTCGTCAGCCAGGGCAGGGCCTCCCCGTGCTTGCCGGAGCGCATCAGCTCGCCTCCGCGATTGGAGTGGAAGAGCGCGACCGCGGTCAGATCCGAGATCCGGTGCACCCGCCGGTAGGAGGTCTGGGGCGCGGCCGAGAAGTCGAGGATCTTGAGGTCCTGCCCGCTGCCGAAGCCGGCGCTGACGTGGCCCGAGACGACCACGAGGTCGCCCTCCTTCTCGAAGCGCTCGACGTCGTCCACGTCCAGGAAGAAGGCCGGGATCCCGATCTCCCGCGCCATGGCCACGAACAGGCTGGTGAAGGCCAGGCAGTTGGCCTTGCGGGTCCGGAAAACCTCCTCGGCCGTGCCTGTATAGCGGGCCTCATACTCGACCTTGAGCTGGTCGGGGTTGACGATTCCGGCGAGCAGGGTATCGAGACGCTTCTCGGGTTCCGTGTCGTTCGGTACCAGCCTGTGAACCCACTCCCGCATCTCGTCGGTCATCTCGAAGGGGAGGAGCAGCGTGTCGGGATCGAGACCCCGGCTGCGCAGCTCGCGGGAGAGCTGCACCCGATCCAGGTTCCCGGGTCCCGACGACGCGCAACCCCCGCCCAGCAGCACGCCCAGCAGGAGGAGCGTCGCAACGGCAACCGGGCAGAGCCTGTTTCCAGGCATGAGCACAGGCATAAGCGCAGATCAGACGGCGCGGACGGGCCGCCGGAAGAGCAGCCTCTTCACCCCGAAGTAGAGCATCCCGACCACGACCAGCATCGCCACGACCGGCAGCACGATCGCGAGCACCGAGAGCAGCGCCGAGCCGCCGGCCTCGATCGTGGAGATCACGGGATTGCCCAGGCCGCCGGTCGTAAACGAAGAGATCTGCCGCGCGGTGGCGGTGATCCCCTGGAACGTCGCCGCGGTGCCGCCGCCGCCCAGGATGGCGAGCGTCCAGCGCAGGAAGGGGTCGACGTCGGTGACCGCTGAGGCCGTCACCACCATGCCGGCCACGATGGCCGTCGGCGTGGCGATCGCGTCGAGCAGGTTGTCGACCCACGGGATGTAGTACCCGGCGATCTCCAGCGTGGTGGCGATCGAAAAGGTGACCAGCGCCGCGGTGGTGGAGATCCAGGCAAAGCCGTCGCCGAGATCCAGGTATCCGACTCCGGAGCGGGAGGCGATGCTCATCACCAGAAGAGGAACGAAGACCCGAAACCCGCACGCCGCCGCTAGGCCCAGTCCGAGCAGGATGCTGAGAAAAGTTTCCATGGTCGAGGCTCCTTAAGGATCAGCGGGTGGCGGGTGCAGGGCCACCATGCAATACCAGCCAATAAGGATAACGTAAGCGGTGCCCGCTCCCTTCCTTTGACGCCGCTGCCCGCCGGGAAGTTCCCTACCAGACCGGCTCGCCGTCTCTCCTCGGAGCCCAGGCCAGGGTAAAGGCGCGGATCTCGATGTCCTTGCGCCGCGGCTTGAGCCCCAGGACCTCCAACTCCTCGGCCTCGGGATCAAGCCGCTCTTCCAGCCGGTCCACCTCGGTCTCCAGCTCGGTGTTCAGGTCGGCGAGCTGCCTTCTCAGCGACTCCACGTTCTCCTCCGCATGGGACACGTCCTGGCGCTCCTGGACGGTCCGGCCGACGTTGCGCATGGCACTGCCCGCTCGGTTCACGTTGGAGCGGCTGAACGTCTTGCGGCCAAAGAGCGCGCCCATGACCGCGGTGCCGGCGGTGATCACGGTCTGCCAGGTCTGCTGCGACGCCTGGGCCTCCTGCTTCTGCTTGGCCTGCTCGGCGCGGCGGATCCGCTCCTCGAGCTGAATCGCCTTGGGGCCGAGCTTGCGCCGCAGCGCCTCCACCTGGGCGTCACGCCGCTCCCGGGACATCTCGCCGAGACGGATGCGGAAGTCGCGCTCGGTCTCGCCGGGCTGCGACAGCACTCCATGAGTGGCACTGCGGAAGACCTCCATCCGCCGGGTGCGGTACAGGCTGTCCTCCAGCTCCGTGCGCCAGCCGTCATAGCTGCGGGCGCGGGCCGCGGTGGCGGGCAGATCCGCGAAGCGCGCCCCGGCCACCGGATCGCCCTCCAGATCCTCCTTCTCCACCTTCACCGGCTCGGCGCCGTACCAGTCGACCTCGCCGGTGGAGAGCGGAGCCAGCAGCGAGATCTCCTCCGCGTGGTCGATCCCCTGCTTCGGCTCGACGTAGTGCACGGCCACGGCCGCGAAGAGGCACGGCTCGTAAGCCACCCCGTCGGGGCGGTTCCGGACCGGCAGGAACGCTTGCGGGACATCGGGAGGAAGGACCGGCGGCAGGCTCGCCAGACCCGTCGCGGGCATGCCGGAGGGAACCGTTGGAGCGGAGGGAGCCGCCGCAACTTGAGAGCCCTGAGAAGTCGCGCCGGTCTGCACGTGGGACGTCATGGGAGCGGCGGAAGGCGCCTCCTTGCACGGGTCCATCAGGCGCTTGATCTCGGGCCGGGTGAGCGGTCCGCGCAGGTAGGACATCGCCCACCGCGTCTGGAAGACGACCGGCCCGTCCTCGTGCACGTCGTGAAGGAGGAAGACCCGGTTGCCGAGGCTGGACAGGGTGTCCTCCAGCTTCTTGCGGTCGAACCCCCCAGCGGAAGCGCCCGACGCCGCGCCCTCCAGGCCGTCGAGAAGGCGCTGCTTGTCGCGCTCGGTCTGCAGGCGGCCGAGGAACCAGGTGCCCACGTTGCCGAGACCCTTGTAGTCGATGTCGACCGGATTCTGGGTGGCGAGCACGAGTCCGAGCCCGAAGGCGCGGGCCTGCTTGAGCAGGGTGAGCATCGGCCTCTTGGAAGGCGGCTCGGCCACGGGCGGCATGTAGCCGAACACCTCGTCCATGCAGAGGATGGCCCGCAGGCTGCTGGTGCCCGGACGGCTGCGCGCCCACCCGAGCGTCTGGTTGAGCAGCAGGGAGACGAAGAACATCCGCTCCCGGTCCGAGAGGTGCGAGATGGTGAAGATCGCGACCCGCGGCTTGCCCGAGGGGGTGTAGAGCAGGCGGTCGATGTCCAGCGGCTCGCCCTTGAGCCAGGCCGCGAAGCCGGGCGAGCCCAGGAGGTTGTTGACCGCCATGGCCAGCTCGAAGCGCTCCTTGGCGGGATAGAACGACTCCAGGTCCATGACCCCGATGCGCTCCACGGGCGGCTTCTGGATCTGCTGGATCAGCGAGGCGAGGTCGAGCCCCTTCCCCTGCCGCCAGGCCGCGTCGAAGATCGTCGCCATGAGGATCGACTCGCGGCCGCGCACCGGGTCCGAGTCGATCCCCAGCAGGGAGAGGAGGCTCGCCACCAGGGTGGTCACCCGCTCGCGGAGGAGGTCGCCGTCGGCGATCAGCTCCGCGGGAGGCGCGCCCAGGGAGGAGAGGATCGAGACCGGCAGCCCGGCCTCGCTTCCCGGGGTGTAGATCGCGAACTCCGCGGCCGCCTTGAGCCGGGCGATCCGCTCTCCGGTCTGACCCCAGCGGCCGAGCCCGTCGCGCCAGGTCTCGGCCTCCTTGGCCGCGAAGGCTTCGGGGGTGATTCCGGCGCGGTTGGCGGCGTCCGGGTCGACCCACGGCGCGAAGTCCGCCGGGCGCAGCTCCGGGAAGGTCAGCAGTAGGTTGGCCAGGTCTCCCTTGGGATCGATCACCAGCGCGGGAATGCCGTCGATGGCCGCCTCTTCGAGCAGGGAGATCAGGAGCCCGGTCTTGCCGCTGCCGGTCATGCCGACGCAGACCGCGTGGGTGAGCAGGTCGCGCGAGTCGTAGAGCAGCGGAGTGGCCGCCGCCTCGCCGCGCTGAAGGTCGAAGGGGCGCCCGAGGTAGAACGCGCCGAGCTTTTCGTACGTCGAGGTAGCCGTGATGTCTTCCGCCATGGGAAGCATCCTACAACGGGAGCCTCACCCCCTGTCCCCCTCTCCCATCTCCCACCCGCCCATCCCCGGGAGAGGGGGAACGCATGCGGGCGATCCGGCTAAAGCGAAGCCGAGAAAGTTGGAAGGCGTTCCCCCTCTCCCGGTGGGGGTTTGGGCGGGAGATGGGAGAGGGGGACAGGGGGTGAGGGCTCACCAAGCCCGCGGATCGAGCGCGTAAGGCAAGGGAGTCAAATTCTCCAGCCCCTCCGGTCCCAGGTAGACCAGGTCTTCAAGGCGCACCCCGTAGCCCTCCGCGGGGTCGTACAGACCCGGCTCCAGGGTGAACACGTCGCCCTCGCGGAGGACCCCCTCGGCACCGGAGATCTTGCGGAAGACCGGCTGCTCGTGGAGGTCGAAGCCGACGCCGTGTCCAAGGTTGTGGACGTAGCCGCGGGTCGTGCCGGGCTCCGAGATCGGCGTGGGATACCCCTCCGAATCGAAAAGCTGGCAGACCTCCTCCTGGAGGTCCCAGCCGCGCACCCCCGCGCGAGCCCGCAGGTGCGCCCGCTCCAGGGCGGCGAGCACCAGCCCATGAGCGCGGCGCAGGGCCGGTGACGGTTCCCCTACACAGAAGGTCCGGGTGCAGTCGGCGAACATCGTGCCCCGGGGATAGAAATCGGCCACGATCGACTCGCCCGCGCGGAGCACCCGCTCCTGGGTGCCGGACGAATGGGGCACTCCCCCTTCGTCTCCCGGAGCGAGGATGTTCCCCTTGGGCTGCTCCAGCCCGTGCTCGGCGATGGCCTTTCCGGCTTCGGAGCGCCGGGGGGCGACGGTGAGGCGCGCGCCTCCGAGCCACAGCTCGCCGTCTCTGATGGAGGTCGCGG
>JANOCF010000272.1:0-3146 GCA_031412055.1 Holophagales bacterium
TGGACGAAGTCGCGCCGGGCCGAGAGGTTGCCCACGCGCAGCACCGGCTCCTCGTCTCCCCGGGCGATGGCCGCGAGTTGCGAGGCGAACGTGGGCAGGGCGAAGTTGGATGCCTGGCCCGGCCCCACCATGTTGAACGCCCGCGCCACCACCGCGCCGCATAGCAGGGCGACGCGCTCGGCCGCGGCCTTGGTCAGGGCGTAGGGGCTGCGCGGATCGGCCAGCCGGTCTTCGGACACCGGCTGCTCCTCCTCCGGCACCATGCCGTAGACCTCGGCGCTCGACGCCACCACGACCTTGCGCCCCTCCGCCGCTTTCAGCAGGTTCTCGGTGCCCAGCACGTTGACGCGGAAGTAGTCCCCGGGATGCTTCCACGAATCGCCGACGTGGGAGAGGCCGGCCAGGTTGACGACCGCGTCCGGCGACGAGGCGTCGATGGCCCGCTCCAGCGACCTCATATCCATCAGGTCGGCGTGGTGCAGCTCGACGCCCTCCAACATCGGCGGGATCGGCGGCGGCGTGCTGTCCAGGTAGGTCCCGCTCACCCGGTGCCCGTTGGCAAGCAGGTTGCGCGCGAGCCGCGGCCCTACGAAGCCGCTGACACCGGTGAGCAGGATGTGCATGGGCTAGCTCGCCGCTTGGCGGCTCAGCGTCTTGCGCCAGTAGTCGAGCAGGTCGTTCAGCGTCTGCTCGAACGGGATGCGCGGCTCCCAGCCGGTGTCGGCCTTGAACTTGGAGGCGTCGCCGATCAGGATCTCCACGTCCGAAGGGCGCAAGCGGTCCGGATCGACCTCAATTTTGACCTCGACCTTGCCCAGCGCGATCAGGCGCTCGAGCATCTCGCGGATCTTGATGCCGTTGCCGGTCGCGATGTTGTAGACCTCGCCCGGCTTGGCCTTGGTCACCGCCAGCCAGTAGGCGCGCACCATGTCGCGCACGTCGGTGAAATCGCGGATCGCGTCGATGTTGCCCACCCGGATTACCGGCTCCTGCAGGCCGAGCTCGATCGCGGCCACCTGGCTGCAGAAGTTCGAGGTCACGAACACCTGCCCGCGCCGCGGACCCGTGTGGTTGAAGCCGCGCGTGCGCACGACCTTCAGGCCGTAGCTCTGGAAGTACTGGTAGCCGAGGTAGTCCTGGGCCACCTTGGAGACCGCGTAGGGCGACAGCGGCCGCAGCGGGTTGCTCTCCTTGATCGGGGTTTCTCCCGGCAGCACCAGGCCGTACTGCTCGCTGGAGCAGGCGATCTGGATGACCGGGTCGAGACGCAGCGCGCGCACCGCCTCGAACAGGTTGGTCTGGCCGGACACGTTGGTGGTCAGCGTCTCGTTAGGCGCCGTCCAGCTCGACGGCACGAAGCTCTGCGCCGCCAGGTGGAAGATGACGTCCGGCCGCGACTTTTCGAGCGCCGCGTGCATGGAGGTGTAGTCGCGGAGGTCGGCCTCCAGCAGCTTGATCTTGGAGCGGATGTGCTCCACGTTGTCCATGCGGCTGCGCCAGCGATAGGTGCCGTAGACCTCCACGTCGGGTTGCTCGGCCAGCAGGTACTCGGCCAGGTGCGACCCGGCAAAGCCCGTGATTCCAGTGATCAAAGCCCTCATCTGACTTCCTTTCTCTCTTTGCTCAAGGCTCGCAGGCCGGCCAGGTACTCGACCAGTCCCCAGCCCCAGGGCTCGACGCGGCGGCCGATGGTCTCCTCGAAGTGCGAAACGTCGAGCACCGAGAAGGCCGGGCGCGGAGCCGGGCGGGGGAACTCGTCCGTGGTGACCGGCACCACTTCAGGGATGCGCCGGGTGCCGGACCACAGGCCGGCGATCTCGGACGCGAAAGAGTACCAGGAGACCGGCTCCCGGTTGCGGTAGTGCACGACGCCTCTTACGTCCTGCGCCGCGAGATCCAGGATCGCGCGGGCCAGGAACAGGGTGTAGGTCGGCGCGCCCAGCTGGTCGCGCACCACCCGCAGCGGCTTGCCGCCCTCGATCAGGCGGACCATCGTGGCCACGAAGTTCGGGCCGCCCGGACCGAAGAGCCAGCTCGTGCGCACCACCGTCGACGGCTCGTAGGCCAGGACCCGCCGCTCGCCGTCGAGCTTGCTCTGGCCGTAGACCGAGAGCGGCGCGGTGGGATGGTCCTCGCGGTAAGGCTCGCCGGCCTTGCCGTCGAAGACGTAGTCGGTGGAGACGTGGACCACCCGGGCCTTGGCTTCGCGCGCCGCTGTTACTACGTTGTCGAGAGCCGCGCCGTTGATGGCAAAGGCGAGGTCTCTGTCTTCACCCTCGCAGGCGTCGACCTTGGTGTAGGCCGCGCAGTTGACGATCAGCTCGGGGCGGAAGGCGTCCATCCAGTAGAGCAGGCTGTCGCGGTCGCGGATGTCGAGCTGTCCGTGCGACAGGCCGAGCACCGGGAAGGATCGGGCGCGGGTCTCGGCCACCACGGCGCGGCCCAGCATCCCCGTTCCGCCGATGACAAGCGTTCTCATGCTAGGTGATTCCCACCTCGGAGTTGTCTCCGAGCATGAAGCGGTAGGCCTTGGGCTTGAAGTCGGTCTTGGTGATCCGCACGTTGCGGCCGATCAGCGAGCCGTCGATGCGCAGCGGCGTGTCGCGGATCTCCGAGTCCTGCAGGATGATCGAGTTCTCCACCTCGCAGCAGACCAGCGTGCAGCGGTTGCCGATCGAGGTGTACGGGCCGACGAAGGCGTTTTCGAGGCGCGTGCCGGCGCCGATGACCACCGGGCCGCGCACCAGCGAGTCGATCAGCACGACTCCCTCGCCGATCTCCACCCGGCCCTCGATCCGGCTCCCTTCGCCGATCGCGCCGATCATGGCGCCGCGCTTGGCGTCGAGGCTCTCGAGGATGATCCGGTTCGCCTCCAGCATGTCGTCCAGCTTGCCCGTGTCCTTCCACCAGCCGCGCACGATGTGCGGGTGGACGTCGAGGCCGCGGTCGATCAGGTCCTGGATGGCGTCGGTGATCTCCAACTCGCCACGGGCCGAGGGCTTGATCCGGTGGACCGACTCGAAGATGCTCGGGTCGAACATGTAGACGCCGACCAGTGCGAGATTGCTCTTCGGCTCCTTGGGCTTCTCCACCAGGCGGTGGACCTTGCCTTCGGCGGTGAGCTCGGCGACGCCGAACTGCTCCGG
>JANOCF010000273.1:0-2244 GCA_031412055.1 Holophagales bacterium
GGCCGGGTGCTCGGCCAGGATGGCGCGCCGGTGGCCGGCGCCCGGGTGCTGATCCCCTCCTCGTCGTCGGCCTACAGCGGCGCGGACGGCTCCTTCGTCCTTCTGGAAAAGGATGGCGTCCACGAGATCTGGGCGGACAAGGAGGGCTACGCGCCGGCCCAGGCTTCCGCGACCGTGGAAGGTAGACCGGCCGAGGGGATCGAGATCCGCCTCGGCCGTGGAGGCGCCGTCCGCGGACGGCTGCTCGGACTCGGCCGCGAGCATCTGGCCGGCGCCACGGTCGAGGTGGATCTGCCGCCGCCCTTCCATCATCAGAGCGCGGTCGACCCCCAAGGGGGATACCGGATCGCGGGCCTGCCGCCGGGCGTCTGGGAGCTCACGGCCAGGGCGGCAGGCCGGCAGGTCAGCGATCGGGT
Source organism: Holophagales bacterium (assembly GCA_031412055.1). Lineage (GTDB taxonomy): Bacteria > Acidobacteriota > Thermoanaerobaculia > Multivoradales > UBA5704 > DATMER01. The sequence goes on from JANOCF010000273.1 coordinate 417, forward strand.
CGAGCTGGTACCGGACGACGACGAGACCCTCCTCGACCTCCTCTTCGCCTCCACCTCGGAGGTGAGCGGCCAGGTGCTGGACCCCGACGGCCAGCCGGTGCCGGACGCCACCGTCCGCCTGTTCGCCGGCGGGCCGGGGGGCGGCGGCTGGACCTTTACCCGCTCTGACGGCTCGTTCCGGATCGAGCTGGAGGACGGCGCCTACCGCGGTTTCGCCCTGAAGCGGGGCTATCTCGCGGCCCGGCTGGACGAGCCCGTCCAGGTCGAAGGCGCGCCGGTCGAGGGGATCGAGCTGCGCCTGCAGCGGGGGATGGCCCTGGCCGGACGGATCCTGGGCCTGGAGCCGGGCGAGCGGGCGCGGGAGGTCTGGGCCGAGGGTCCGGACGGAGCCATCCGCCAGGGCGAGCTCGACCAGCAGGGCCAGTACACGGTCTCCGGCCTGGTCCCCGGAGACTGGAAGATCACCGCGAGCTTCGAGGGCCGCAAGGCCGTCGGCCGGGTGACGGTCGAGGAAGGGCGGGACGAGGTCTACCTCGACCTGGAGATCGAGCCCGCTTCTTAGGGGTGCCAGGCGCACGCCGATTGTGGGACGATCCTCCCCGATGCGTCTCGCCGCCGTCCTCCCCCTCCTCCTGCTCCTGCTCGCCCCCGTCCCGCCGGGCGCGGAGATCCGTGCCCGCCACGCCATCCTCCACGTCCCTCCCGGACGGAGCGCTGAAGCGGCGGCCTGGTCGCGGGAGGCCGACCGGCGGCTGGAGGCCCTCGCGTCCCGGCTGGGCCTGAAGATCCCGGACGAGCCGCTCCACCTCTTCCTCCACGACTCTACCGCCGCCAAGAACACCCTCGCCGGAGACGACGCCCCCTTCACCGTGCGGGCGGACCGTCGCGAGGTCCACCACCTCATTCCCCCGGGCGGGCCCGGAGGAGGCAAGGACGGCATCACCGACCCGCGGGGAGACGCGCTGCTCCTCCTGAGCCTCGCCTGGGGTCCACCTGCTTCCGAGGCGACTGGCCGAGCCGTCGCACGGTGGGCCGTGGGAGACTTCCACGGCCAGCCGCTCGCCGCCTACGCCGCCCGGGTAACGCGCGAAGAGGGACCATACCCGCTGAAGGAGATCCTGCGCGACCCTCTGCGCAATCCGGTCCGCGACGAGCCCCATCTCTCTCCCCTGGTGGCGGACGCCCTCGCAGGCGCCTGGGTGGAGCGCATGCACCGGACCCGGGGGGTTGATGTCTTGAAGGAGATCTGGTCCGGACTCTCCTCGGAGCGCTCTGGGGAGGAGTTGGAGCGCGACTGGCGGTCCTGGCTCATGGGCCTGCCCGCGCCTCGGAAGACGCCGCAGCGCCGGACCGCGCTCCCCTTCCAGCGCGGCATCACCCTGGCGCACGAGGGCTTCCGCACTCAGGAGGGCTACGGCTCCGACGCCGCCCTGGCGCAGCTCGCCCGCATCCGGAAGCTCGGCGCCAACGCCGTGACCCTCGTCCCCTACGGCTTCACCCGCGCCCCGGAAGAGACGTCTGTCCGCTGGCTCGGCAGCGACGAGAGCGACGACCGGATCTCGCGCACCATCCGGGAGGCGCGCCGGCTGGGATTGACCGTCGTGCTCAAGCCGCAGCTCTGGTCGCGCGGCACCTTCACCGGCCACATCGTCTTCGCGGATAGTGCCGGCAATGCCGGAGATACCGAATTTCGCCGCTGGATGGCCTCCTACCGGCGCTACGTCCTGCACTACGCGCGGCTGGCCGAGCTGGAGCGGGCGGACCTCTTCGTGATCGGCACCGAGCTGGGAGGACTCACCGTGCGGGAGGCGGCCTGGAGAGAGCTGAT
>JANOCF010000274.1:0-2730 GCA_031412055.1 Holophagales bacterium
CGAGAACGAGGCCTCGCCGCCGACCGGCTCCTCGTTGGCGACGAGAGACATGGGCGAGTCGCCCCGGAGCAACGTGACGCCGCCGCCCGCCGCCGGCCGGAGGAGCCAGGAACGGCGGCTGAGATAGGGCACGGCAAGAGGCTGGGAAGCCGATTCACCCGGCGGGGAGAACTCCGGCTCCGCCCGCGACAGGAGCACTTCCCGGCCCGACGACAGATCGAGCAGGGCCGCCCGCTCGCCGACTCGTTGAATCTGAGGGTGCCCGAGAATCGTCAGGCCGGGAACGGTAGGCAGAAGCGGGGACTTAACCGTGGGCGCGGACCACGTCTGGGTTTCCAGACGGTTCTCCCTCTTGGGTCCCATCCTGCGTGACCTCCCTATCTTCTTTCTACGGGTAGGCAACCACTTTAGCTGCTTCGCCGAGGGAGGTCAACGGCGTCCCGTTCGCAGCAGCCCCAGGTTCACCTGGCGAGTCCTGCCCGCCGGGTGAATCCCTGCGCTTCCAGCCAGTAGTAGAACGTATCGATCCAGTGATCGCTGGCGGTGCCCTGCTTGCGCATGCCGAAGCCATGGCCGCCGGTGCTGAAAATATGAACCTCGGGTTTGTGGCCCGCGGCTCTCAGGGCGTCATAAAACCTGTTCACGGGCTCGATCGCGATGGGATCGTCCTGCGCCCACGCCAGAAACATGGGCGGCAGTTTGGACGGAATGGCCGGCATGACGCCAAACGGAGCACCATAGATCATTGCGGCGAAGCTCGGACGCGCCGCAGCGTCTTCCTGGAGCAGGGTTCCGCTGGTGACCATGGCCCCGGCCGAGAAGCCCATGAATCCGACCCTGTCTGGCGAAAGGCCCCACTCGGCGGCGTGCTGCCGAACCACTTTGAGAGCCTGAATTCCATCCGCGATGCCATACTTGCCAACCTCGTCCATGTTCATCCCGGCCGGAATGCCTTCCTCGCGCTTCTCCAGGAGCCGATACTTGAGCACGAACACGGCGATGCCCCTTTCCTGGAACCAGGGCGCGAGCTTGTTCGCTTCCAGATCGATGGCCAGCGCGACGAAGGCACCGCCAGGGGCGATGATGATGCCGGTTCCCGTGGCTTTGGCCGGATCCGGAAGATAGGCGGTCAATGTCGGAGTCACCACATTGAGGATCACGGTTCCAAGAGGAGTGTCCTCAATGACTCTTTCCTTGTGGGTCCAATGCTCGGAACCCGGAGCTACGCCCGGCCAGACATTCACCACCTGCGAGTCGGCCGAGCAAGCCATCAGAAATGCAACGACGACTGCACTCGCGGTACACAACACCTTTTGCGTCATCTTCTCTCCTGAAGCTAGCCGATCAGCTGTCGTCGCGGACGGTGAGCGTGATCTCTAGAGTGGCTGGCTGGGCTGCAGCGTAGGCGGCCGAAAGAGCTGATTCGTCGACGGGAACAACGATGCGAAAGGGCGTGACGCGATCCTCCTCCGCACTGACGTTCCGGAGGGTCTGCGTGGCGAACGTCTCCTCGCCGCTCCTGAGGCGCAACGCGATGTCGGCGCGACGGTCGTACGAGTCGCCTACCGAAATCAAGCCGGTTACCAGCAATTGGAGCGACCGGTTTTTCCTTGGACCCGTGTACTGCCTGGCTATGGCGAGATTCAGAATCGTGACGTCGTTGTCACAGATGAAGTCACGGACCTCGCCCAGGCGCCGCGCTGCGTCGGTGTCGAGGGATCTAACGTCCGGCAGGGGCAGCTCCAGGACCATCGGGGACGCGAAGTGCGATTCCTTCGGAGACGGCGGCGTTCCCTGCCTGGCCACCACTTGGGAGGAAGCGGGGACCTGTGAAACTGCGAGAAGCACCATCACGAGCACAAGCGTTCTTTGCATCTTCACTCCTGCGGAAGATCGGGGGTGTAGACCGTGTCGCCTCACGGCCGCCTGATTGAGTCAGGCCTTGATTATACAGGCTCTGAATCTATGATGAGACCGCCGAACAGTGTCCTCCACTGCAAAGGTCGTCACGCAAGAGCCGAAGGATAGGAATGAAGATAGCAGGCGTCGCTGTCGAGGAAGGTCAGGTCGCCGAGCTGGTCCGCCGCCAGCTCGAATCCGGGATCGTCTGGAACGCTGCGGAAGATCAGGACGCCGTCGAGGGCTTATCCCGGGCGATGCGTGTCTCGGGCGCTCTGCGCCCCGCGTTCGGCCATGCGCTCGCCGGCCTGCTGGCGGACCAGAACATCACCGTCCGCACTGGCGCGGTCAGCGCGCTACAGGACTTCGCGCACCTCGTGAGTGCCCATCGCCTGGCCGAGCTGCTGCGCGAGAAGCCCGATCTGTACAGCAACGTCAAGCCTCAGGGCTATCGGCTCGGCTTCGGCGAGTTGGAAACGGCGATGTACGCTCTGCTCGGAAACGCCGCGACCCAGGCGGACTCTGCCGCGATCGAGCAGCTGCGCGAGGGCGCCCGCAAGGGCCAATCCGTCGTGCTGCCCGCCTTGGCGCGTCTGGACCCCGACTGGCTGGTCCAGAATGCCCGCGACGTCGTGTCTCGCAAGGCCATCGGCGGCGTGCTGATCAAGCTCCCCAGCCAGGCTCACCGGGAGAAGGTGCTGAAGGCCCTCGCGCCCTGGAGCGACCCGGACGAAGTCCTCTCCAAGCCCTTCTGGAAGATGGTACCGGGCAACGTCAACACCCTGCGCCGGATCTTAGGCGAGGAGCGCGAGGAGGAAGAGCAGGAGGACG
>JANOCF010000275.1:0-6516 GCA_031412055.1 Holophagales bacterium
CCGGTTCAGCCGGTGACTCCCGAGCTTGCGGCCGCCGTGAGCCCGTCCAAAGCCCGCGTCGCCTCCCCCGCCAAGAAACGGACCCCGCGAGTCGCCGCCACGCGCCGCACGTCCTCGAGGATCTTCCGGTCTCCCTGGATCTCCCCGAGGGCGAACCGGGCTTCGAGCCCGGCGGTCACGAAGCCGAGCTTGCCGGCCTCCCCTACCGACCGAGAGAGGTCCTGGGCGGCCCGCTTCACCTCTCCCGACGCCGCGTCGACCCGCGCCAGCCGCGGAGCCACGGCGAGGAGGAGCTCGAGGCTGCCGCTCCGCTCTACGAGTGCCCGCGCCCGGCTCGCGGCCTGCCTCGCCTCCTCCAGACGGTTCTGCCGGAGCGCGGCCTCGGCCGCGACTGCCCAGGCCTGCCCCTCGTTGCCCGGCAACCCCTTCGATCCGTACCAGGCGGCGGCTTCCCGCGCGAGACCGGCGGCCTTATCGAAACGATCCTCGGAGAGGGCGAGGGAGGCCAGATCGAGCTTCAGCCCGGCGACCTCCAGCTCCTCCCCTCGCCGCGCGCTCTCCCGAAGGGCCTCCTCGAAGGAGCGGCGAGCCGCCGGAAGATCCCCGGCCGCGTGCTGCAGCCCGGCCTTGCGCCGGAGCCCCTTCAGCGCGAGCGTCCGGACCCCCAGCTCCTCGGCACTGCGGAGCTGCTGCTCGACGGCGCGGCCGGAAGCGGCGAGGTCCCCCTGGACGTAATCCAGCCCGGCAATTGAATCGAGGACCTCGGCGGCGCCGATCCTGTCCAGGACCCGGCGCTTGATCGCCAGGGCCTCGCCGAGGCGGCGCCGGGCCTCCGGCAGGGCACCGAGCCGGATCAGAGCTCCAGCCGAGTCCGCAAGCGCGGACGCGGCGAGCCTCGACTCTCCGATGTCGCGCAGGATCGCAACGGCCTGGTCGTGATTCTCCCGGGCCTCCTCCAGCCGGTCCTGGCGCGCCAGGGTCACCCCCAGGTTGTTCAGGGCCCTCGCCTCGTCCCGGCGGTTCCCGGTGGCGCGGCTGATCTCCAGCACCTTCTCGAAGGCGTCCCGCGCCTCGGCCAGCTCGCCCTGGGTCCAGAGCACGGTGCCGAGGGCGTTCAGGTCCCGGGCTTCGAACACCCGGTCCCCGAGCTGGCCGTGCAGCGACCGGGCCTTCCTCAGGGAGAGGAGCGCCTCCTTCACATCTCCCCGCTTCTGCTGGATGAGACCCAGGTTGGCCAGCTGCAGGGCGACCCCCGCCTGGCTGCCGAGCTCCTGGGCGATCGCCAGCGCCTCCCGGTGCTTCTTCTCCGCGCCGGCGAGGTCCCCCTGATCCTGCAAGCCCGCCCCGATGTGGGTGAGCGCCCTGGCGACCGCCAGCCGGTGCCCGGCGCTCTTGAACAGCGCCCTGGCCTCTTCGTAGAGCTGCATGGCGCGGCCGGGCTCCCCTGTCCTCATCAGGACTTCTCCCTGGAGGAGGAGGGCCTGGGCGACGATCAGGCTCTGCGCGGACCGCCGGCCCTTGTCCGCCGCGGCCTCGGCAGCGCGCTTTTCGGTCTTGAGATCGGCCAGCAGCTTCGCGGACAGGGCCTCCTGCAGGTCGATGCGCGGGTCTTCGCCCCCGGGAGGAGGCAGCCGGCGCAGCGCGGCGATCGTAGCCAGCGCCTCGCCGCTGCGGCCGGCCTGCGACAGCCCGGCCGCGAGGTGGAGGCCGTGCTCGAGATCGTCCGGGTAGAAGGTCCAGAGAGACCGGTAGATCTCGCTCGCCTTCCCCCACTGCTTGTGCACCTCGTGGTACCGCGCCTCGATCTCGAGCCTCTCCTCCCGGGGCAGCGACCGCGCGAGCTCGACCGCCTGCCGGGCAGCTTCAAGAGCCTGGGCGTCGTGGCCGAGATCCGCCCAGGCGTCGGCCAGGGCGGAGCAGATGACCGCCGAGAACGGATCGGAGCGCGCGGCCTGCTGCAACAGGGTGAGCGCGCCCGTGGGGTCGAAGGAGCGCAGACGCGCCAGCCCTTCGGTGTAGAGCTTCGCCGCCTCGGGGTTCGCCGGCAGCATCGCCCGGTTCGACTTCGCGTCCTGGACCGACGGACCGGGGAACCCGAGGTCCTCGCGGAGCAGCGCACCGACGCGCGCAACCAAATCGAACAGATCCGCTTCGCTCCCGACCTCGGCCAGCGATGCGCGGGTCTCCCCTCCCGGAGCCTGGATCACCCTCAGGTCCAGGCGGAGCCTTTGGCCGCCCTGACCCTCGAGGGCCAGATAGGATCCGGACACGAGGAGGTTCGCGCCCAGGTTCGCGTGCAGCCGGCCCAGGGCAGCCTCGTCCAGGGTGTCCGATTCGACGGAGAGGTGCGAGTTGGCGACCTCCTCGCCCGAGATCACCCGGATGCCGGCCACCCCCGCCAGCTCGGTCGACAGCATCTCGGGGAGCGCGGTGGCGAGCCACTGCGACTCCGGTCTGCCGGACAGGTTGGTGAAGCTCAGCACGGCAATGGCCGGCCGGCGCTCGGGGACGGTGTCCTCCGGGAGAACGGAGAAGGGCTCGCGCGCGATCCTGGAGAGGATCAGCGCCCCCGTGAATCCCAGGACGATCACGACCGCGACCAGGATCGCGAGCCGGGAGGGCCGCCATACCGCCGGGACGTTTACCGCCGGGATGTCCTCCGCGGTGACAGGCCCGTCGGGGGGTGTTGGAGGGGCGAGATCGTCGGGAAGGGTGGAAGGCTCTGCGGGCTCATCCGCGATCCGGGCCGTGAAGCAGTAGCCCTGGCCCGGAACCGTGACGATGTAGCGGTGATCGTTCGCCCGCTCCCCAAGAGCCTTGCGCAGGGCGGAGACGCTCTGAGTCAGGTTGGCCTCGGTGACGAAGCTCCCGGGCCAGACGGTCTCGATCAGCTCCTCTTTCGAGACCACCGCCCCCGGTTTCCGCATCAAGGCGAGAAGGACCGCGAGCACCTTGGGCGTGATCGGGACGGGCTCGCCGTCGCGCCAGACCGTACGACTCTTCAAGTCGACGAGCAAGTCGTCGAACCGCAGGAGCTGCCTCTCCGCTCCCGACCCGTCTAGGGCCTTGCCTGGCGTGAAGCCTTCCATTCAGCGAGAACGCCTCCGGTTTTCAGAGCCTCTCCCGCCCTGCGGGCCAACACCACGAATCCCAGATCCGCCGCCTCCTGCCGGACCCCCAGAAGCGTGGCCCTTCCGGCTTTCTCATCGGTTGCCAGGAGGACCTCGCCCAGGGCCAGGCGGGCCTGGAGATAGGCGCTGCCATAGCCGCCTTCCTTCGCCTTGGCAGTGTGCCAGCGCAGATCGCGGACCGCCCTGTCCACTCTCCCGTCGGCGGCGTCGACGTAGGCGATCCGGGAGAACACCAGGGCACGAATCTCGAAGGCATCGGTCTCCAAGATCTGCCCGCGCGCCCGCTCCGCCGCCTGGCGGGCTTCGGGAAGCTTCCCCTGGAGGAGGAGGGCCTCGGCGTAGACCGCCAGAGCCTGAGCCTCGCTCCCGGCCACGCCGTTGGCGCGGTACCCTGCCACAGCCTTGCCGGACAAGTCTTCCGCTTCGGCGAGGCGCCTCTCGGTGACCGCCAGGCCGGCCAGGTAGAGGTGGATCGCCAGCTCCTCCATCTCCTCGCCCCGTTCCTTGGAGAGGGCCAGCGCCCGCTCCAGCGAGATCCGGGCTTCGGGGAACTGCGCCGAGGCCCACTCGACCCGGCCCAGCCGGGTGAGCGACTTGGCCAGCAGGTTGCGGGCGCCCGTCTCTTCGACGATCCGCAGCACCCATCCGCTCAGGCGGCGCGACCTGGTGATGTCGCCCTCCCGGTACGCGATACCGGCCAGGCGGTCGAGGATCTCCGCCATGCCGAGGCGGTCCCCCATGCGGCGCTTGATCATCAGGGCATGCTGGTACCTTCGGCGGGCGCCGGGCATATCGTTCAGGCGCGCGATCACGCCCGCCGAATCGGCCAGCGCCGAGGCCGCCTGGTTCAAATCTCCGATCTGCCGGAAGAGGATGAAAGCCTCCTCGTGCCGGCGCAGGGCTTCGGCGGGCTTTTCCAGCCAGATGAGGATCCGCCCGAGCTGATTCAGGGCCTCGGCCTCTTCGCGGCGGCTGCCCAGGTCGCGGCTGATGCGAAGCGCCAGCTCCGAGGCCTCCCGCGCGCCCGCGAAATCGCCCTGGAGCCATCTCACCCGGGACATCGCGTTCAGGCTGCGGGCCTCCATCATCCGGTCGCCGAGCTGGGCGAACAGGACCCGGGATCTTTCCAGGAAATCCTGGGCCGCCGCCAGATCGCCCCGGGTCAGGTAGAGCACGCCGAGCATCTGGAGCTGAGACGCGATGCCGTTTCTGGAGCCGAGCCGCTCCGCCACCGCGAGCGCCTCGCGCTGAGCCCGTTCCGCCGCGTCGAGGTCTCCCCGGACCTGCAGCGCGGAGCCCAGGTTTGCCAGGGCCATGCCCGCAATGTAGGGATGGCCCTCTGCGGTGGCCAGATCCCTGGCCTGCTGGAAAAGAGCAATCGCCTTCTCGGACTCACCCTCCTGAACCAGGGCGTCCCCTTGGAAGACGAGGGCCTGCGCAACGATCAGCTTCTGTCCGGAGTGCCAGCCCTTGGCTGCGGCCGTCTCGGCGGCCCGCCTCTGGCCCGGGAGATCGGAGAGCCGTCTCGCGACCCGCGTTTCCAGGAGGTCGATTCGCGGATCGATGCTCTCGGGCTCAGGCAGCCGGCGGAGAGACGCGACCGTCTCGCCGGCCTTGCCCGCATCCCCCCCCATCAGCTGGCTTATGCCGAGCTGCAGCCCGTAGTCGAGGTCGTCCGGGTAGAAGGTCCGGAGCGACCGGTAGATCTCAGCCGCCTTGCCCCACTGCTTGGTCAGCTCGTAGGAGTGGGCCTCGATGCTGAGCCGCGCGTCGCGGGGCAGAGCGCTCGAGAGATCGAACGCCCTCTTCGCCTCCTCCGCCGCCGCGGCGTCGTGGCCGAGATCCCTCAGGACTGCCGCGAGAGCGGAGTGGATCACAGCCGAATCGGGGTCGGCCTCCGCGGCCTTCCGCAGGAGCTCCAACGCCCGGGGAGCTTCGTAGGAGCGCAGTTGATCGAGGCCCTCGGCATAGAGACGCAAGGCTTCGGAGCCGGCCGGCTGGAGGTTGCGGGCCGCCTGCGCCTGTTCCGGGGACGGCTCGGCGAAACCCAACGCCTGGCGCAGCTTCGCACCCGTTCGGGAGACCAGCTCGAACAGCTCCGGCTCGTTGCCGACCTCGGCCAGGGACGCGGCCAGCTCGCTGTTGTACCTCGTCACACGCATGTCGAGGCGGATGCGGCTGCGGCTCCCCTCCCCAAGTACGAGGTAGGAGCCGGACACGACCAGGTCGGCGCCAACGGCAGAGCGGATCTGCGACAGCAGGACGCCGTTCGGAGCCCCGGAGTCCGAGAGCTTCAGCGAGCCCGGGATGCGCGCCACGTTCTCGCGCGAGATCACCCGCACCCGCGAGCCGGCCGCCAGCTCCGTGGTCAGCATCTCGGCCAACGCCGAGCCGAGCCAGTCGGACCGCCGATCCCCGGACATGTTCTTGAGCCCCAGCACCGCGATTGAGGGGCGCCGCGAGGCTGCCGATCCAGCCAGGTCCTCCGGCGCGATCAGGTCGCGGCGCTCCAGTCGGGGGAGGACAAACGAGAGGGAGAGCACCAGGAGGAGGACGGCCAGCCCCACGCAGATCCGCACCCAGCGCCGGGGGGGCCGGTCCGGGGAGGAGACCTCCGCGGGAGCCGGGGCTGGAACTGTCTCCTCCGACCAGAAAACCGATGCCGCCGGTGAAGGAAAGGCGACTACGCCCGTCTCCGCCGGGGCTTCGGCCACAACCGTCTCGGCCAATGTCGCGGCAAAGCAGTAGCCCTGGCCCGGGACGGTCACGATGTAGCGGTGGTCCCCGGCGCGCTCGCCCAGCGCCTTGCGCAGGAAGGAGACGTTCTGGGTGAGGTTGGCGTCCGAAACGTAGCCGCCTCCCCAGACCTGCTTGATGAGGTCCTCCTTGACGACCACCTTGCCCTGGTTCTCGATCAGCACCACGAGGATGGCCAGAGCCTTCGGCGTGATCGGGACGGGCTCGCCGTCCCGCGCAAGGAGCCGTCGCACCGGGTCGACCTGGAACTCGTCGAACCGGTAGCGGCGCTCCTCCGCGGTGGAGAACGCGACCGTCACGAGCGGCCTGCCTCCGCCAGGATCTTCCCGGCCCGCCGCGCCAGCCGCAGGTAGCCCCTCTTTTCCGACTCCTTTTGCAAGGCCTGGAGCGCGGCGCGCGCGGCCGGTCCCGCCTGCTGCGCGTCAAGCTCGCCGGACGCCAGGCGCGCCTCCAGCTCCGAGGCGACAAACCCTCTCCTGTGTGCCTCCGTGGAAGCCTGCCGCAGGGAAGATAGCGCCCCCTTCAGGTCCTCCACGCTGCCGCCCGCGGCCTGAATACGCGCCAGGTCGGGAGCCACCACGAGGGCCAGGTCGCGGTCCTCGCTGTTCCCCGTCAGGGTCCGCACCCG
>JANOCF010000276.1:0-1592 GCA_031412055.1 Holophagales bacterium
GCGGGGCTCGGCACCCGCCTGCGCCCGCTGACGGACGTCGTTCCCAAGCCGCTGCTGCCGGTGGCGGGTCTGCCGATCCTGGGTCATACCCTGCAGCAGCTCGCCGCCGTCGGCTGCGAGGCAGCGGCCCTCAACCTGCACCACAGGGGCGACCAGATCCGGCATCGTTTCGGCGACAGCTTCGCCGGGATGCCTCTCGTCTACTCCGAGGAGCCCGACCTGCTGGGCACTCTCGGCGCGCTCTACCCGCTCAAGGATTTCCTGGGCGGCGCCGACCTCATCCTCCTGATCAACGGGGACAGCCTGTGCCGGTGGCCGCTGCGCAAGATGATCCGGCGTTTTCAGGCCGGCGGCGCCCAGGCCACGCTCCTGCTCACCACCCAGGCTCCGGCCGCGGAGTTCGGCGGCGGAGTGGGGGTCGATCGCGACGGGCGGATCCTCTCCTTCCACGCGGGCGATCCCGGAGCTCCGGAGAGCGCCGAAGTGGTCCGGCGTCATGTCTTCGCCGGCGCCCACGTGCTCTCTCCGCACCTGCTCGACCGCGTCGGACCGGGGAAGTCGGACATCGTGCGCGACCTCTACATGCCCCTGCTCCGGGAGCCGGGCGGGCGGCTGAACACGCGGCTGAACACGGTAACCACGACCCGGCCGTGGCACGATCTGGGCACTCCGCAGCGCTTCCTGGACGGCGTCATCGACTGGGCGCAGGCCGGATGGCCGGAGCGGCTCTGGCGCCACGCCTGGATCTCGCCGGAGGCCGTGGTCGAGCCGGGCGCGAAGGTCAAGCACTCGGCGGTGGAAGCGGGCGCCAAGGTCGGCGAGGGGGCGCAGGTGGAGCGGTCGGTGCTGCTGCCCGGCTCGCGGGTGGGCAAGGGGAGCGTGGTGCGCGAGTCGATCCTCGGCTTCGGCGCGTCCGTACCGCCCGGAACCTGGGTCGAGCGCCGGATCATCATGCCCCAGCGGGAAGGGCTCGCGCCGGGGATGGACGACTCGGTCGTGGGCGGCGCGGTCTACACGCCTTTCGGTCCCAATCCGGTCGAGCCATGAAGTCCGATCGCGATTCGTTCCGCCTGCTGGTCTTCGACTGGGACGGCACCCTGATGGACTCCGTGGGCAGCATCGTCGCCTGTACCCAGGCCGTGCTTCAGGAAATGAAGATGGACGAGGTTCCCGAGCCGAAGATCCGCGGCACGATCGGGCTGGGGATGCGTGAGACGATCGACGTCCTGATCCCCGGCTGCTCCGACGAACTCTACGCACGGGTCATCGAAACCTACCGGAACCAGTGGTGGTCGACCTTCCGCGACCGGCCGGTGCTCTTCCCCGGCGTCGATGCGATGCTCCGGTCGCTCTCCGCAGAGGGCTATCTGCTCGCGGTGGCCACGGGCAAGAGCCGCCGGGGTCTGGATCACTCTCTCGATCAGACCGGCCTGCGGGATCTGTTTCACTCCACGCGAACCGCCGACGAGGCCTTTTCCAAGCCGCATCCCCGGATGCTCTTCGACATCCTGGACGATCTGGGAGTGAAGCCGAGCGAGGCGGTGATGGTCGGCGACACCACCTTCGACCTGGAGATGGCCCGGAACGCCGGC
>JANOCF010000277.1:0-3461 GCA_031412055.1 Holophagales bacterium
GATGCAGGTCAAGCTGCTGCGCGCCATCCAGGAGAAGGTGGTGCGCAAGGTCGGCGGCACCGAGGAGGAGTCGGTGGACGTGCGCATCATCGCGGCCACCCACCAGGACCTGGAGAACCGCCTCACGACCGGCGAGTTCCGGGAGGACCTCTACTACCGGATCAACGTGCTGCCCATCCACCTGCCGCCGCTGCGGCAGCGCCGGGAGGACGTCCCGCTGCTGGTCGACTTCTTCCTCCAGAAGTACTGCCGCCAGATGGATCTGCCGCCGCGGCAGATCTCGGTCGAGGCCATGCACGTGCTGGAGAGCTACGACTGGCCGGGCAACGTGCGCGAGCTGGAGAACCTGATCGAGCGCATCCTCGCCCTCTCGCACGCGGAGACGATCACCACCCGCGACCTCCCGGTCCACCTGCTCACGCAGCGGCGGACCAACCCCGACCTGATCTCGCTGCCCGAGGACGGGATCGACCTGGAGGCCTACCTGGAGGACATCCGCGGCCAGCTCATGCAGCAGGCGCTGGAGCGCACGACCGGCGTGCAGACGCAGGCCGCCGAGCTTCTGGGGATGAGCTTCCGGAGTTTCCGGTACTACGCGAAGAAGGCGGGGCTCAAGGGAGACTGAGGCTCAGCTCCTCGAGATCTCCGGATTCCTGGGCAGGACGACGTGGAAGACGCTCCCCTCTCCCGGCGAGCTCTCGATGCGGATCTCGCCCCGGTGCCCCTCCACGATCCGCTTGACGATCGCCAGGCCGAGCCCGGTGCTCTTCTCCCCCGCCGTGCTCCGGTTCCTCCCCTGATGGAAGGGACGGAACAGGGTTTCCATCTCGTCCGGCATGATCCCTTCCCCCTGGTCGCGGACGGAGAGCGCGGCGCCCTCCTTTTCTCTGGCAAGTCTCACCTGGATGATGCTCCCGGGCGGCGAGAACTTGACGGCGTTGCCGATCAGGTTGTTGAGCACCTGCTCGATCTTGGCTGCGTCCAGGAGCATCTCTGGCAACTCCTGTACCTCAATATGGCCGTGCAGCTCGATGCGGGTCCCCTTGGGCTCGGCCAGGACCCGGTTCAGGGCGACGTTGCGCTCCACGAGCCCGCCCAGGTCCACGGGCGCGAGGTTGAGGCCCAGGGTCCCCGCCTCGATGCGCGCCACGTCGAGCAGATCATCGACAAGGCGGAGCATGAACCTGCTGGAGGATCGGATGGTGCGGATGAACTCCCGGTGCTCGGGGGCGAGGTTGGCCGCCTCCTCGATCAGGAAGTGGCTGTAGGTCAGGATGACCTGCAGCGGGTTGCGCAGGTCGTGGGCGGCGATGCCGAGGAGCTCGTTTTTCTGGATGTTGAGGCGGTCCAGCTCGGCGTGGGATTTGGCCAGCTCGCGCTGGGTGGTCGCCAGGTCGTTGTTGAGCCGGCTCAGATCGTCGTAAAGCCGGTCGTCCTGATCGCCCTGCGACTGGAGGGAGGCCCCGGACGCCCCGGTCGGCCTGTTCGGTGTCATGCGTCGACTCCGGCAAGCCGGGCCGCCACAACGAGGGCGTCCTCGGCATCCAGCGCCCCGGCATCGGCGCCCACGATCTGCCAGAGGTTCGGGACAAGGTTGAAGGGGTAGCCCCCGACCAGGATCTTCACCCGCTCCCCCACGTCCGAGGCGCGGACCGCCGCGATCAGGTCGGTCACCGCGCGCAGGTGGAACGACATGGTGGCCGACACGGCGAGCACATCGGCCCTGCGGTCGCGCAGGGTCTGGACCACGCTCGCGGCCGGCGTGCTGGCGCCCAGGTAGAAGGTGTCCCAGCCCTCGATCTCGAAGAAGTCCGAGACCATGCGCACCCCGATCTCGTGCATGTCGCCCGACACGCAGGTGGCGACCAGGACGCGGCCGTTCTTCCGGTTGTTGAAAATCCGGGGGTAGAGCTGCGACATGATGAGCTGGGTCGCGGCGGTGCAGTAGTGCTCCTGGGCGACGCTCAGCCGGTTCATCTGCCAGAGGCGGCCGACCTCGTGCTGGCTGCGCTGGAAGACCTGCAAGTAGACGTCCTTGACGCTCACGCCGCTCTCTACCGCGTCCAGGACCATCCTGCTCGCCACGTGGCGCTCGCCGCGGAGCAGGGAGTCCAGGAAGCTGGCGGCCAGATCGCCCAGCGGGCCCTCCTGGAACGGCGTGCAGGGCTGCTCGGCGGGAAAATGCAGCAGCCTCTCCACCCCTGCGTCGACGTAATGGCCCGCCACCTCGGCCGCCTCGGAGGGCAGCTCGCGGCGCAGGACGTCGCGCAGGACCTCCAGGTTGACCAGAAGGTCCTCGGAGGGGATGCCGCGCCCCTCCAGCATCACCTTGGCCCAGGCCACGTAGTCGGCGAAAAGGTCGGGCGCGGAGACGGCCATGGCCTCCGAGAGATAGGTGAGGTGGTAGGCCGCGTCCTGGAGGCACTTGGCGCGGCCGGCCGGCCCGTAGCGCTCGGCGAGCTCCGGGCGGCGCTCGTAGTGGCGGGCCGTGATGGCTTCCGCCAGCGCCTGCCGCCGGTCGTCGATCTCCCGAAACAGCTCCGCCCGGTGGACAGTCAGGATGCTCATGTGCAGATCTGCTCGAAATATTGAATCCGGGTCTTGTCCGGGATCAGCTTGAGGCCCTTGGGGATGCCGCGGTGCGAGTCGTGGTGATGGTGGCTCCGGTGCCAGGACTGGAAGCTCTGCTCGTCGCTCCACCAGGTGAGCAGCCAGAACTCGTCCGGGGCGTCCACCGGCGCCAGGACCTCCATGCGCTGGAAGCCCGGCGTGCCGTCGACCAGGTGCGGACGGTCGCGGAACGCCTGCCGGACCTCTTCCGACATGCCGTTGGCCACGGTGAACCGGCTGAGCGCGACGAAGGACGACACGCCCGTCACCTCCCGGATCCTGCCGCCACGGGCGCGGGCAAGGCAGGAGCCGGGAACAGGTCCTCGCCCAGATCCCGGACCAGCACGCCGTATCCCGAGGTGCCCAGCATCAGCTTGTTGCCGACGATCAGGGCGGCCGAGATGTCGCGGGCGGGCACCGGCACGTCGAAGACGCGGAACTTGCGCGTGTCGCGGTCGTAGAGCCGCACGGTCTCGCCGCTGACCATCAGGGACGACCAGCGCTCGTGCCCGGTGGGCAGCAGGCGCGAGGCCTTCTCGGTCAACTCCAGCCAGAGAGCGTCGGGCGCCGGCCGGGTCCAGGCGCCGCCCGGACCCCAGAGCAGGAGCTGGTCCTGCAGCCGGTGCAGCCGGCCGCCCGCGAACGGAGCTTCTACGGTGTCGTTGGAGCTCGCGCTCAGGCGGTAGAGCCCCTTGGCGTCCGTCACCCAGAGGGAGCCGCCGAAAAAGGCGGCCGAGCGCGGCGCGCCGTGCTCGAACTTGCGCTGGACGAACTTGCCGCCCTTGAGCTCCCAGAGCCCGCCCTGGGTGCGCGCCACGAGCTGCGGCCCCTCGCCCAGGATCTGCTCGACG
>JANOCF010000278.1:0-2363 GCA_031412055.1 Holophagales bacterium
GGACCACGGGCCAACGGAAGACGCTCCCTTCTCCTGGTCCTTCCAGACCCTTGACCGGCAAGCGTAGGCCGCTCCACGGTCTCTGTCTTGCCCTGCTCCTCGCCATCTCGTGCGGCGCGGGCGAGAGCCGGATCGCTGCCGTCGATGCCGGCACCGTCACCGAGAAGGCGCGGATCTATCTCATCGCCACGGAGGACGGCGGGGTCGAGGGCACGCGGGTGAGTTGCGGCGACAGCGCCGTGCCGGTCGAGGTCTCGCTGGCGCGCTCCAGGCCGGCGCTGGAAGGGTCGATCGAGGCTCTGCTCGCCATGGACGAGGACCACGACAGCCGCACCGGCTTCTACAACGCCCTCCACGCCTCGAACCTGGAGCTGGCCCGCGTGGAGCGCGCCGGCCCGGAGGTCCGGGTCCACCTCAAGGGCTACCTGGAGCTTGGGGAGGAGTGCGACGGCGCGCGCGTGCTGGCCCAGCTCAGGGAGACGGCCGCGCAGTTCCGCGACGTGGAGCGGGCCCGCTTCTTCCTCGAAGGGGAGTCGCTGGACCGGCTGCTGGAAGGAAAGTAAGGACTGTCCCGGTGCGCCGCCGCTCTCGAGAGAGCCTGCGGCGCACCTTTTGACTACCGCTGGAGCTGGAAGTTCACGGTCAGGTTGAAGTAGACCTTGACCGGCCGGCCGTGGAGCGTGGCCGGCTTGTAACGCCACGTCCGCACCGCATCGATCGCTGCCTGCTCGAGCCCCATGGGCAAGCCCCTCAGGACCTTGATACCCGTGACGTTGCCGCGCTCGTCGATGGTCGCCTGCACCACCACCGCGCCCTGGACGTTCGCCCGCCGCGCCACCTCGGTGTAGCGGGGCTGCGGCTGGTAGAGGGGCTCCGGCTTCTTGACCGCGCCGCCCACCTGGATCGGAGCGTCGTTCATCACCGGGGACGGCGGGGATGTCGCCGGGGTACCGTTCGCCGGGTTGTTTCCCGAGCCGCCGTGGCCAATGCTGAAAGGTACGCCAAAGAGCGGATCTCCACCTTCCGCGCCACCTTCGTCGACGCCGTCGGGGTGGCCGCCCGGGGGAAGGCCGACGACCGCGGAGAGCACCGATGACGTGTCCGCTTGCGGCACCTCGTCGGGAACGTCATCGGGCTGGATGGGCTGCTCTTGCGGCACCGGAACCGGCTTGACGTCGACAGGCTTGACGACCGGCTTCTCCTGCGGCCGCTCCCCGCTGCCCCGGATCGGCGGAGGCGGGGCGGGGGCTTGGGTGAAGAAGACGACGTTGAGCGACGGTTCGGGCACCTCGTCGACGTTCCAGTAGCTGGCGAACGCGAACGTGCCCAGCGCCACGAGGTGAATCAGGACCGCCATGGGCAAGGAAAACCACCCGCGGCGGGACTTCTTGTGCTCCTGTAGACCGATCAGCGAGTGCTCGAACATTTCCAGCACCTCCAGGGTCAGGCTTTTGATCGTCTCCCCGGGACATCCCGAGGGTTGGGAGCGCTCCTACCTGAATTAGAGAGGTGATGGTCGAGGAAAGTTCCTTGGGGCTCGCCGCACCCGCGGGGTGAGACATTTCACCGGGAGGTTTTGTGTCCGCACCGGCGGGTGCGGCGCGTTTACCCGCCGGTGTAGTGTCTCAACCTCCGGGTGGAGTCAGGCCGCGTTGCGCGCCCGCTCGGCGAACCAGTCGGCAGTGCGCTGGATGCCCTGGCGCAGAGGTAGCGGCTCGGGCCAGCCCAGCTCCGCTTTGGTGAGGCGGGCGTCGATCACCGAGCGCAGCTGCTCGCCTGGCTTGGCCTCTCCGTGCCTGGCCTTCAGATCGCTTCCCACAGCGCGCGCCAGCTCCCGGTACAGATCCACCACCGACGTCTCGACGCCGGTGCCCACGTTGTAGATGTGGAACCCGGGCTTCCCCACCGCCGCCAGATTGGCCTGCACCACGTTGGAGACGTGGACATAGTCGCGGGTCTGGAGACCCTCGCCGTTGATCGTCGGCGCCTGCCCGGCGAGCAGACGGCTGAGGAAGATCGCCACCACCCCGGCCTCGCCGTGCGGGTTCTGCCGCTCGCCGTAGACGTTGGCGTAGCGCAGGCAGGTGGCGTTCAGGCCGTAGGCCGTATGGAAATAGAAGAGGTACCGCTCGAAGGAGAGCTTGGAGACGCCGTACGGCGACACCGGCCGCGCCGGATGCTGCTCGTCGGCCGGGAAGTAGTCCTGCTCGCCGTAGATGGCCCCGCCCGTGGAGGCGAAGAGGATCTGCTTGACCCCGCCGCGCCGGGCCGCCTCCGCCAGGTTCAGGCTGCCCAGGATGTTGATCTCGGCGTCGAAGGCCGGGTTCTCCACCGAGCGCCGCACGTCCATCTGCGCCGCGTGA
>JANOCF010000279.1:0-2273 GCA_031412055.1 Holophagales bacterium
GGGAGAAGTCTGGCCCGTATGGGCCGTCCGATTCATCCAAGACGGCGAGGTGTGAAATGAAGTTGAAGAAGATTTCCGAACAGAACCTGGTCATTACCGGTGCATCCAGCGGTATCGGCCTTACGACGGCCAAGATGGCTGCCAAGCAGGGAGCGCGCGTCGTGCTCGCCTCCCGGGACGAGGAGGGGTTGAAGCGCGCGGTCGAGGAGATCCGTTCCGAGGGAGGGGCGGCGACCCACGTCGTGGCCGACGTCTGCGACCTCCAGGCCGTCCACAAGGTCGCGGACACGGCCATCCGGGAGTTCGGCGGGTTCGACACCTGGGTGAACAACGCGGGCGTGTCGATCTACGGCAAGATCCTGGAGGTCCCGATCGAGGATGCCCGCCGGCTCTTCGACACCAACTACTGGGGCGTGGTAAACGGCTGCCTAGTGGCCGCGCCGCTCCTGCGCCAGCGTGGCGGAGCGCTGATCAACGTCGGCAGCATCGTCTCGGACCTGGCGGTCCCGCTGCAGGGTCACTACTCCGCGAGCAAGCACGCGGTGAAGGGGTTCACGGACGCTCTGAGGATGGAGATGGAGGAGGAGGACGCGCCGGTTTCGGTGACCTTGATCAAGCCGGCCGCGATCGACACCCCGTACCCCGAGCACGCCCGGAACTACATGGATGAGGAGCCGACGCTGCCGCCGCCGGTCTATTCGCCGGACGAGGTAGCCTGGGCGATCCTGGAGTGCGCGGAGAAGCCGAAGCGCGACGTGGTCGTGGGCGGAGGCGGACGCGTGATGACCGCGATGGGCAAGATGGCGCCCCGTCTGAGCGACAAGTACATGGAAGCCGGGATGTTCAAGGCGCAGAAGAAGGGAGAGCCGGCCGACCGCACACGTCCGGACGCGCTCTACCGTCCGATGAAGGGCAGCGGCCGGGAGCGCGGCGACTATGACGGCCACGTGATGAAGTCGAGCCTCTACACCCGAGCCGCCGTGAACCCCGGCATTGCCGTCGTGCTCCTGGCCGTGCTCGGCGTGACCTGGGCGATTGCGACGAGGCAGGGTTTGCCGCTGCGGTGACCGGGTTTACCGGGGGCAGGCACAAGGCCTGCCCCTACGTCGGTTCATGTGTCATGGGCATTGATGTCGGGACGCCCCGTTCACCATTGAATCCCGCCGGTCCCGGATAACATCGTAGGGGCAACCCTTGTGGTTGCCCCTCGGCTGTGCCCCGTGCACGTGCGGGCCGATCAACGCCTCGTTGTGCCTCGTTGTTTCCCTGGCAATTACGTCCGTCGTTTGTCCCGTGGGTGGCCGTCGGCGTACCAGGCGGCAGGCCATCCCAGAGGGCAGGCACAAGGCCTGCCCCTACATCCATTTATGTTGCTGGTGTGTTCGGACGTTGACGATCTCTTTGGAAGACGTGGCGGTCATGCCGCGGCCCACATCTCCGACAGGGCTTCGGCTTGCTCCAGCACCGTCTGCGTCGCCTTTTCCTGCTTGTCGGGCGGGTAGCCGTACTTGCGGAGAATGCGCTTGACGATGACCCTCAGCTGGGCTCGCACGTTGTCGCGCACGGTCCAGTCGATGGTGACGTTCTTCTTGACCGTATCCACCAACTCGCGGGCGATCTTGACCAGGGTCGGCTCACCGAGAACCTTGACCGCGCTGTCATTCACTTCCAGCGCGTCATAGAAAGCCAGCTCGTCCTCGTTGAGATTCAGTTCCTCACCGCGCGCACTGGCGTTGCGCAGGTCCTTGGCCAGCCCGATCAACTCCTCGATGACTTGGGCCGTCTCAATGGCCCGGTTCTGGTATCTGCGCACCGCCTGCTCCAGCAACTCGGCGAAGGAACGAGCTTGCACCACGTTGCGTTTCGAGCGGATCTTGATCTCACCACGAAGCAGCTTCTGCAGCAGCTCGACCGCAAGGTTGCGATGCGGCATGTCCCGAACCTCGGCCAGGAACTCGTCCGAGAGGATCGAGATGTCCGGCTTCTTGAGACCGGCCGCCGCAAAGATGTCGATCACCTCCTCGGAGATCATCGCCTTCGAGATGATCTGTCGGATTGCCTGGTCCAGATCTTCATCCGTCTTCCGCTCGCCAGGGACGTTCTTCGTCAGCACTGCCCGAACAGCCTGGAAGAAACCGACATCGTCCCGGATGCGCAGCGCTTCGTCATGCGGCACGGCCAAGGCGAACGCTCGCGAGAGGTCTGTGACCGCTTGGAGCAGCCGCGCCTTGCCGTCTGTCAGGGCAAGGACGTGCTCCTGCGCCACGGGCAGC
>JANOCF010000280.1:0-4280 GCA_031412055.1 Holophagales bacterium
GCGCCGATCGACCCGCGCATCGAGACGCCCGAGGAGGTCCGGGACCGGGTCCTCGCAGCGGCCGAGTACATCCCTCTCCAGCAGCTTGGCACGACGGACGACTGCGGGTTCTCCCCCTTCTGCGACGACACGTCCACCACCCGCGAGACCGCCTTTGCGAAGATCCGCGCGCGGGTGCTCGGCACGGACCTCGCGTCGAAACAGCTCGGGATCGGGTGATGGCGTACGACGACGAGGAGGAGCGGCTGCTCCGGTCCGTCGCTCTCCAGAACGCCGGCGCCATCCTCCTCACGCGCCAGAAAGTCGAGCGGGAGCTCGCGGCCGAGAAGGAGCGGCTGCGGATCACCCTCGCCAGCATCGGCGACGCGGTGATCAGCACCGATGCCGAATGCCGGGTGACCTACCTCAACCAGGTGGCCGAAACCCTGACCGGGTGGACCCAGGAAGAGGCCGCGGGGCAGCCCCTGCCGGACGTCTTCCACATCCTCAACGAACAGACCCGCCAGCCGGCCGCGAACCCGGCCCTCAAAGCTTTGCAGGAGGGGGTGGTGGTCGGTCTGGCGAACCACACGGTCCTGATCGCCCGCGACGGGAGCGAGCGGCCGGTCGACGACAGCGCCGCCCCCATGCTGGACGAGTCCGGCATCCCGGTGGGAGCGGTGCTGGTCTTCCGCGATGTCTCCGAGCGCCGGCGGGCCGAGGAGGACCTGCGGGCGAGCGAGCAGCGCTTCCGCACGCTCACCTCCCATGCTCCCGTCGGCATCTTCCTGACCGACCGGGAGGGCAACTGCCTGTTCGTGAACGAGCGCTGGTGCGAAATGAGCGGCCTGTCTCCGGAAGAGGCAAGAGGCCAGGGCTGGGCCCGTGCCCTGCACCCGGACGACAGCGAGCGGGTCTTTCACGAGTGGTCCTCCGCGACCGAAGAGGGGCGACCGTTCGCCGGCGAGTATCGCTTCCTTACGCCCCAAGGCAAGGTGACGTGGGTCGAAGGCAGCGCCGTCGGGCTCCTGGATGAGACAGGACAGGCCAAGGAGTACATCGGAACGATCACGGACATCACGGCGCGGAAGGAGGCGGTGGATGCGCTCAAGGAGGCCGATCGCCGCAAGGACGAATTCCTCGCGCTGCTGGCTCACGAGCTCAGAAACCCGCTGGCCCCGCTGCGCAACGGCCTCGAGGTGATGCGGCTGGCGTCCGCGGACGCGAGCGTCGTTGCCAAGCTGCGGGACATGATGGCCCGTCAGCTCTCGCACATGGTGAGGTTGATCGACGACCTGCTCGACGTCTCCCGCATCAGCCGCAACAAGATCGAGCTGCGCCGATCCCAGGTGCTGCTCGCGGACGTGATCAGGAGCGCGGTCGAGACCGCCCGTCCGGCGATCGAGGCGGCCGGGCACGAGCTGACGGTCTCGCTGCCTCGGGAGCCGATCCACCTGGATGCCGACCTGACCCGGCTGGCACAGGTGTTCGGCAACCTGCTCAACAACAGCGCCAAGTACACCGAGCAGAGCGGGCACATCTGGCTCACCGCGACGCGGGCGGGCGACCACGTCCAGGTGGTCGTCCGAGATACCGGGATCGGCATCCCCGGCTTCGCCCTGCCGAACATCTTCGAGATGTTCAACCAGGTGGACCGGTCGATCGAGCGGAGAGCCGGCGGGCTGGGCATCGGGCTGGCGCTGGTCAAGGGACTGGTCGAGATGCACGGCGGGACGGTCGAGGCGGCGAGCCCCAGCCCTGGCAAGGGCAGCACGTTCACCGTCAGGCTTCCGGTCCTCGAGGAGCGCGCGGAGTCGCCCATCGGAAAGCCGGCCGAGGAATTGCCGGACTCCACCGGGCCGAAGCGCCGCATTCTGGTGGTGGACGACAACCAGGACTCGGCCGCTTCGATGGCGACGATGCTCCATCTGCTGGGCAACGAGGTCCGCACCGCGAACGACGGCATCGAGGCGGTGGCACGGGCTGAACAGTTCCGCCCGCACGTTGTCCTGATGGACATTGGAATGCCCAAGCTGAACGGCTACGAGGCGACGCGGCGCATCCGCGAGCAGCCGTGGGGACGCGACATGGCCATCATTGCCTTGACCGGCTGGGGCCAGGAGGAGGACCGCACGAAATCGAAGGAGGCCGGATGCGACGACCACCTTTTGAAGCCGGTCCACCTGCCCGACCTGCAGAAGCTCCTGGCTGAGCTGCAGAGCAACCCCAAAGGCCCTGGCTAGAAGTACCCCTTCAGCGTTCCCAGGTTGCTCCGTATTTCCCGCCAGTACTGCTGGGTGGTCGCCGAGCTGGAACTGATCAGGCGATCGATCTCGGCGGCACGCCGGGCCAAGTCGTCCACCTTGATCTCCAGGTCCCTGGTATCTCCCGACTTGCCCCGAACTTTGCTCAAGGTACCCCGCAACCCCGTTCCCGTCGCCTTCCGAAACTCTCTCCGGGTACCGACCGCCGCCTCCTGGAAAGCTTCAAGGCGATTGTAGAGCTCGTCTTCTCTCCCCTCCTCCTCGTAGGCTTCGAAAGCCTTTTCGCTGAGGTTGGAGATCTTGACGACGAAAGCCTCCATCTCTTTGAACTGATCGATCCCGGCGCTTGCCGGAGAGGATGCCCGAGGCTCCTCCTGCACGGGTGCCGGCTCGGGAGCGCGCTCCGGCGCTTCTTGCACGACGGGCGGCGGAGCCGTCTCAACGGGCGGAGGCGCGGTCTCTTTCTTCTTCGTGGGTCTCGGAGATGGCGGTGTCACAGCCTGCACGGTCGCGCGGGTGGGCTCCGGCTGCGTCTGCACGACAGGCGCGCTCAGGGGAGTCGCCACGGACCCGGCGGGCGCCTCCACCAGCGGCACCGTCTGGACCAGTGCCTCCCCAGAGATGCCGCCAACGGCGGGCGCGGGCGGAGACGACGCCTCCGTCCCCACCACTGCAGCAGCCACCTTTTCTTCGTCCCCTCCCGACGAGAGGACCATGGCGACGATCCCGAAGCCCGCGAGCAGGACCATGACGGCGGCTGCAATCCATAGATTCTTCCCCTGGAACAGTTCGGAAAAGGAGCTCTTCCCAGGCTTGGCAGGGGATGGCGGAGCCACGGTACCGGCGCCTGTCCCTTTGGATTCCAGGGTAGTCGGACGATAGGTGGGCGCAGGGAAAGGCGTGGCCCCCTGGGGGATGGCCAGAGGGACCGCTTCCTGGAGAGCGCGCAGGAACAGGCCGGCGCTGGCGAAGCGCTCGTCCGGAGTCTTGCTCAGCGCGGTAGTGAGGGCGAGGACGATTCCCGGGGGTAGCCCTGGATGGAGCTCGGAGATGTCCGGCGGCAAGGCCTCGACGTGGAGCTTCTTGATGCCGTACTCGGTATCGTCGTCGAAGGGCGGGCGGCCGGCAAGCATCTCGTAGAAGACCACGGCAGCGCTGTAGAGATCGGTGCGGTGATCGACGGAGCGCGGGCGCAGGATCTGCTCCGGAGACATGTACGTGGGCGTTCCGATGGCAGACTGCGACGCCGTCAAGCGCTTGTCTCCGATCAGCAGGGCGATCCCGAAGTCGGTCAGCTTGACCCGTCCGCTCGCGGTGATCATCACGTTCGACGGTTTGATGTCGCGGTGGATCACCCCCTCCGAATGGGCATAGTCGAGAGCGGAGAGGACCTGGGAGAAGATGCCGACCGTCTCCTGGAGATCGATCCGCTGCCCGGCCATCGATTTCAACCGGTCGTCGAGCCCCTCTCCCGCCACGAACTCCATGACGATGAAGTACTCGCCGCCATCTTCGAGCAGGTCGTAGACTCCGACGATGTTCGGATGCTGAAGGCCCGCCTGCGTCTTGGCCTCCGAAAAAAACCGTTCCTTGAACTCCGGCTGCTGCGTAAGCTCGGGCGCCAGAGCCTTGATGGCTACCGGTCGCCCCAGGTGCTCATGGATGCCGCGATAGACGACGCCCATGCCGCCACGCCCCAGCGGGGCCTCGATACGGTACTGACCGATGTGCGTTCTCATGGCAATCTCCCTCCTTGCCAACCCCACAAGCCGGCAATGTTATTTGATTGTGAATCCGATTCTTTTAGAGGCCTTCACCTGCTGCTGCGCGGGATCCCACAGAGCGACATCGAGGTAACAATCACCAGGGGAAACGCCTTTCGGAATCCGGACCGGAATCGTGATCGTCAACGTGCCGCCTCCGCCAGGGATCGTCGCCTTCTGAATGATCGGGGCCGCGATCTCGTCCAGGCCTCTCATCACCCTGGCATGGAAGTTCACCGTGACAGCCTGCTGCAGCGGTGGAGTAAAGGTCGCG
>JANOCF010000281.1:0-1971 GCA_031412055.1 Holophagales bacterium
ATCCTAACAGCTAGGCGCCCCGTTCGAGGATTCCCAGGATCTCCCGGCCATACTTCTGGGCGACCGTCGGACCGATGCCCCGGATGGCGAGGAGCTCCTCCTCGTCGCGCGGCCGGGAGGCGGCCAGCTCGTTGAGGGAGCGGTCGGTGAGGATGCGGAAAGCCGGGACCTTCCGGCGCTGGGCTTCGGTCCGTCGCCAGGCCTTGAGAGCGTCGACCAGGGCCGGGAGAGGCTCGTCCATCAAGTCCTCCGCTCCGGGGAGGACGTCCTGGACCTCCTTGACCTTGCGAGTCAGGCGCTCCCTCAGCTTCCGGAGGGGAGAGACCTTGTCCGTCGTCTTCTTGCGATCCCGCTTCCTGGGCGTTGAGGTGGGCTCTTCCACGAGCTGGACGAAGAGGGCCAGCGAAGCGGGATCGTGCGGGGAGCGGATTCCGTCGGAAGTGAGGGCGGCGCGCTGGAAGCGGATGAGCTTGCCGTCCTTCTCGAACTCGTCCTCGGTGGTGCGCACCAGTCCGGAGCGGCTGAGCCCGCCGAGCAGCCGCTCGAACGTCCTGCGGTCGAATTCCTTGGGGAGCGTTCCGTCCAGGCTGCCGGTAACCTCTTTGAAGAGCTGGCCGGTGCTCTGGCCGTCGCGCTGGCGCAGAGAGCGGAGAACCTCCGAGAGGACCTGCGCCTCGCCGGGATCGGGGAGACGGAAGCGCCGGATCAGGCAGGACTCGGGGTCGCAGACGTCGCAGACGCCGCAGGGCTGGCCGGAGTCCTCCTGGTCGCCGAAGTGGCGGACGAGATGGAGCATGCGGCAGCCGTTGGCTTCGGCGCAGCGGACCATCTGGTCGAGCTGGCCGCTCTTGTGGTCGCGCTGGGCCATGTAGGGGCGCTCCCAGCCGGCCGCGCCCCGGGTGATGTTCCCGTCCGCGTCGACCAGGGCTCCGCCTTGGACCCAAAGCTTCTCGAGCGCCTTCTCGAAAGGCTCCTCGTCCATCTTCACCCGCTTGCGGACCTTGTCGCCGGGCTGGCTCTCGGAGGTGAGGACATCGTAGATCTGGCGCAGGACGCCGGGATCGGGATAGTCGCGGGAGTGGAAGAACTCGTGGTTGCGGCGGTCCGCCCAGGAGTAGAGGAGGATGGCGCGGGAGGGCTTGCCGTCGCGGCCGGCGCGGCCCATCTCCTGGTAGTAGCCCTCGAGGCTGCCGGGCAGGCCGGTGTGGATGACGGTGCGCACGTCGGGCTTGTCGACTCCCATGCCGAACGCAATGGTGGCCACGATGACCTCGAGCTTGCCGCCCAGGAAGCCGGACTGGACCCGGTCGCGCTCGGAGCCGTTCATGCCCGCGTGGTAGGCGGCGGCCGGCAGCTCGCTCCGCAGCTCCTCGCCCAGGGCATCGGCCTCTTTGCGGGTCGGGGAGTAGACGATGGCGGGCCGGTGCGCCGGATCGGCGAGGATGCGCCGGACGGCCTCCCGGCGCTCGGAGGGCTTCATCTCGGCCACTTCGACGGCGATGTTGGTGCGGCGGAAGCCGTGGATGAAGCGTCCGGCGATCTGGAGCCCGAGCTGGGCCGCGATGTCGTCCTGGACGAGGGGGGTGGCCGTGGCCGTGAGGCCGATGACCGGCGCCGGCCGGAGCAGGGGCAGGCGCTGGCCGAGCATCCGGTACTCGGGGCGGAAGTCGTGGCCCCAGTGGGAGATGCAGTGGGCCTCGTCGACGGCCACGAGCGACGGCTTGCGCTTGGCGAGCATCTCCGGGAAGCCGGGGACCGCGAGGCGCTCCGGGGCGATGAAGAGGAAGTCGAGCCGGCCGGCGAGGTAGTCGATACAGACCTGGCGGGAAGAGGAACGGTCG
This sequence comes from Holophagales bacterium, assembly GCA_031412055.1. GTDB lineage: Bacteria > Acidobacteriota > Thermoanaerobaculia > Multivoradales > UBA5704 > DATMER01. The sequence continues at coordinate 1,842 of JANOCF010000281.1, forward strand.
CGTCCGGAGTGGATGCGCTCCGCCCGCAACCCCAGCTCGCGGAGCTTGGCAACCTGGTCTTCCATGAGGGCGATGAGCGGCGAGACGACCAGCGTCGTGCCCCCACGGGCGAGCCCGGGGAGCTGGTAGC
>JANOCF010000282.1:0-3739 GCA_031412055.1 Holophagales bacterium
AAATGGGCACACCCCCGCCCGGCGGGGGTGACTCAATTCACATTACGTCAAAAGACGGGGGAAGTTTAACGGCCCAGGCGGGAGCGCAGGAACCGGTCGAGGGAAAGCTCGCCTTTGCGGGTCACGGGGACGGTGATCGACCCGAGCACGGGGACGGCGAACCGGAAGTCCGCCTGGATCTCGTAGCTGGGGCTGTCATCGCCATCCAGGGTCTCCAGGACGCGCAGAAGGTCGACATAGCGGATTCTCACCGGCAGGTCGACACGGCTTTCGGACCTGGCGGCGATCTGGGTGCGGTCGTCCTGCCGGCCGTCCAGGAGCGGCTTGTCGTTGAGGCGGAGCCGGTAGTTCAGGCCGTCGAGCACCAGGGCCACGCCGTTGGGGTTGTCCACCTCGAACTCGAAGAGGACATCGGCGCCTTCGAGGCCGCTGTTGGTCAGCTCGGCGCCGACGATCTTCACGTCGGGGCTCCGCATGACGTTACCGCCGAGACCGGCACAGCCGGCAAGCAGGGTGAGCAAACCGGCCAGCAGCAGCAACGGCCGGAGAGCGAGCGACGTCTTTTTGCGTTTCATGGTGAGTCTCCTCTCATGTCAGGGAGAGGTCTTTGCAAGGGCCGTGCTGACCCTTACCACTCCACGCAAAGCTTCAGCCGGATATCCCGGTTGCGGTCGCGGTAGAAGAGGCAGCCTTCGCGGCGGCCGTGGAGGTAGAGGTCGCGCAGGATCTCGACATCCTTGCGGCAGTACTCCTCCACCAGGTCGAGCCGCCCGTCGCGCACCCACTCGAGCGACTGGAGCCCATCCGCGGACTTGCCCAGGCCGAGGGTCTCGAGGGCGAGATGGCCCATGCCGACGCGGAACCCGAGGCGGCGGGTAACGTCCTCAAAAAGGTCCAGTGTAGGAAGGAGACGTTCATAGTTCTCGCCGGTGTAGCCGGTGAGGACCCGGTAGTCGAAGCGCTTGACGTTGTAGCCGATGACCAGCGTAGCCCTGCGTAGCGACTCGATCAGGCCCCGGACCTCGTCCTCCCGGTAGACCTCGAAGCGCCCTTCCTCCAGGTGGCAGAGGACCCCCATGGCGACCCCCATCCGGTGGATGTTGGTCCACCCGCCGACATCCGAAGCGCCGCGCAGGGTCTCCAGGTCGAAGAGGATGGTGTGCGGGTCGGCCTTGGCTAGAAAAGCAGGCATGCCCGGTAGCTTCAGCGCCCACTCCCGGGAGGAAGAGACTTGCTGGGCCAGCAACTCGCCTTCCCAGCCGGCCTCAAGACACTCCTCCGCGTAAGTCTCCCCCTCTCCCGGGGAGGGGGAGACGGGAGGAGCGGGAGAGGGGGCCGGGGGGTAAGGGTCCGCGACCGCCGCGATCACCGCGATCGCCCGCAGGTCCAGCGGCTGGGGCGCGCCCCAGGGGATCGCGGGCGGCTCCATCCCCAGCAGCAGCCGGATCGACCGCGCCGCGCCTGGCTTGTCCAGCGGACGGTTGCCGTTGCCGCACTTGGGCGAGTGGATGCACGACGGGCAGCCGGTTTCGCAGCCGCAGCCCTCCACCAGCGTGCGGACCCGGGAGAGCAGCTCCGGCAGGTTCTCGTACCCGGCAGCCGCGATCCCCACTCCTCCCGGGTGGCCGTCGTAGACGAATACCGCGCCGTTGCCTACCTGTGGATGGAACGAGTACGAGATGCCCCCGATGTCTCTCCGGTCGCAAAGGGCGAGCAGGGGGAACAGGGCGATGGTGGCGTGCTCCGAGGCATGGAGGGAGCCCATGAAGTGCTCTCCCTCCCGCCGCAGCGTCTCTTCGATCTCGCGGGGAGCGGACCACCAGAGCCCGACCGTCTCGAAGTGCACGGGCGGCAGGTCCAAAGGGGTCTGGTCGATCGTCTCCTGGCCGTGGATGCGCTTGCGCTCGTAGCCCACCACGCGCTCGGTGACCTTGAGCCGGCCGAGCCAGGCGCGCAACGGACCGTCCGTCCGCTCCTTCAGGACCTCCAGGATCTCGGTCTCCTTCTCCGTCAGGGGAGAGGTGAACCAGTCCACGTCCACCGCCCTGGCGCGCACCCGGCGCTCCTCCCGCTCCAGCGCCTCCACCTGGTACTGGCGGCCGGCGTGGAGATAGACCGCTCCCGGGTGGCACTCATGGAGGACGCGAACACCGTCCACCGTGCCGATCATGGCGCCTTCGCGCCCTTCGTCGAGGATGGCGAAGGTCTCGCCCGTGCCGCGCAGGTTCACGTGCCGCTGGGGCCGGCGTCGCAGACAGTAGAGGTCGCCCGTGTCCACGGCCTCGAAGAGATGCCCCTGTCTGACGAGTTGGTCGAGCCGCTGCTCGTGCCGCTGCATGTAGGGCAGGTCGTCCGCCTTGCAGAGGGGCATCTCGGACGCGGCGCAGATCAGGTGGGCGCGGGACACCGGATCGTTCTCGGGGTCCACGATCAGGCGCTCGCAGGGGCGGGACAGCAGCTCCTCGGGATGATCGAGGAAATACTGGTCCAGGGCGTCCGGCAGGGCCACCATCGCGGTGATGGACTCGCGGCCGTCGCGGCCCACCCGCCCGGAGCGCTGCCAGGTGGCCATCATGCTGCCCGGGTAGCCCACCAGGATGCAGGCGTCGAGTCCGCCGACGTCGATCCCCATCTCCAGCGCCGACGTGGAGATGACGCCATCGAGCGAGCCTTCGAACAGCGAGCGCTCGATGCGGCGGCGCTCCTCGGGGAGAAAGCCCGCGCGGTAGCTCGCCACCCGGGAGGCGAGCTCCGGGTCTTCGCGCCGCAGCCAGGAGTACAGCAGCTCGGTGATGCGCCGCGCCTTGGTGAAGACGATGGTCTTGAGCCCCGCCCTGACCAGGCGGGTGAAGAGCTGTAGAGCCAGCGTGTAAGGGCTCGCCTCGGGCCGGAACAGGAGGAGGTGGCGCCCTTCGCGCGGCGCTCCCGACTCGGAGATCCAGCGGAACTGGCGTCCGGTCAGGGTCGCGGCGAACTCGCCCGCGTTGGCCGCCGTCGCGGACGAGGCGATGATCACCGGGTCTCCTCCCACCGAGCGGCAGAGGCGCAGGAAGCGCTGCAGCACGTGATGGAAATGGCTGCCGAAGATGCCCCGGTAGGTGTGCAGCTCGTCGAGGACGATCCAGCGCAGGTCCGCCAGGAAGGGTCCCCAGCCGGTCCAGTGGCCGAGGACGCCCATGTGGAGCATGTCCGGGTTGGAGATGACCACCCGGGGAAAGTTCTTGCGGATCTTGGTGCGCTTCGCCGCCGGGGTGTCGCCGTCGTAGATCTCGCACCCGGCGATCTCGGGAGGGAGACCCATCTCCTCGGCGAGCTTGCAGAACTTGCCGCGCTGGTCCTGGCCCAGAGCCTTCAAGGGGAAGAGGAAGAGCCCGTGCCCCGGCCCGCCGCGCAGGGCCTCCTCCAGGGCCGGAACCTGGAAGATCAGCGACTTGCCCGAAGCCGTGGGCGTGGTCACGAGCACGTCCTCGCCCCGCCGCACCGCCGCGATCCCCTCCGCCTGGTGGCTCCAGAGATGCGGAACGCCGCCCCGCTTCAGTGCATCCGTCAGAGGGCCGGGAAGCGGCGGGTCCAGCTCTTCAAAGCGGGTCGGGCTGCTGGGCAGATGGGCCGTATGGACGAGCTGAGGACCGATCTTCGAGTCCTCGCGGAGCTCGTCGATCAGGTCTGTCAGCGTGAGGTCGGCGGGCAGGGTGTTACGAAGCATTACCGCCCCATCTTAGCAGAGGGGGAACGCGCT
>JANOCF010000283.1:0-7624 GCA_031412055.1 Holophagales bacterium
AGGAAGCGGTGCCGGTCGGCGCCCACGATCTCCAGGCGCCCCCGCCACGAGAGGTCGGCGATCCCACAGCCCTCGCGCAACGCCCGGTACTCCTCTTCGACAAGACCGTAGCGGAGAGGCACGGATAAACCTGCCGATTCAGCCATTTCAGCCCCCAGACGGCGATGCAGGCCGGCGAGCGGTAAAGAGGTCGTCATGGATCTCAGTCTACCCCGTCTAGAATCGGGCGCATGAGCACCACGACCCCCTTCACCCTCGGCACCCCTTCCGGATCGACCCTCCACGGGCTCGTCGATCTGCCTCATGCACCCGGCGAACGCCCGGCGATCGTGGTCTGCCACGGGTTCAAAGGCTTCATGGAGTGGGGATTCTTCCCTTATCTCGCGACGCTGCTGGCCGATCGCGGCTTCGTCGTGGTCCGCGTCAACCTTTCCGCCACGGGAATGCTCCCGGGGGAAGACGTGGTGAGCGATCCTGCCGCCTTTCGGGCCAACACGCACAGCCGGGAGTTGGAAGACCTGCTCGCCGTCCTGGATGCCACCGGCAAGACCATCGCCCCGGGAAGGGTGGACCGCGGTCATCTCGGTCTCTTCGGGCACAGCCGGGGTGGAGGCAATGCCATCCTGGCCGCCTCCCGTGAGCCGTGGCGCGATCGCGTCTGCGCTCTGGTCACCTGGGCGTCGGTGGCGACCTTCGACCGCTACTCCGCCGAGCAGAAGGAGAGTTGGCGCCGCGACGGCGAGCTCCCCGTGGTCAACGCCCGCACCGGCCAGCAGCTCGCCCTGGGCCTGGGCCTCCTCGAGGACCTCGAAGAACGGCAGGGAGACCTGGACATCCTCGCGGCGGCCCGCGATGCCCGGGCGCCGTGGCTGATCGTCCATGGCGAGGACGACGAGAGCGTGCCCGCGGCCGAAGCGGACCGGCTCTCGGAAGCCGCTTCAGGCGTCCACGAACGGCTCCTGATCCCGGGTGCCAACCACACCTTCGGCTCCCGCCACCCGTTCATCGGCCCAAACCCCCACCTCATCCAGGCTCTCAACGCCACCCAGCGATGGTTCCGGCGGCATCTGGTGTAGCATCCCCGCAGATCAGGAGGCGATATGGACCCACATTTCGAAGGTGTGATCTTCAAGACTCACTCGGGAGAGATGCGCCGGCGTCTGCGAGCCCCTTTCCCGCCCTTCATCATCCTCGACGTGCGGCCGCGGGAAGATTGGGAACGCGCGCGCATCCCCGGTTCGCTCTCCGCCCCTCCGGAAGGAATCCTCGCGCTGCCGGAAGGCACAACCGGAGGCACGGAGTTCTTCGTGGTCGGAAACCAGCCGGAGGACCCGGCCATGCGGGTGGCGAGCCTCGCCCTCAAGCGGCTCGGCGTCCGCCGGGTGGTCGAGATGACCGGCGGCATGGCCGAGTGGAAGATCGGCGGCGGCCCCATCGAAACCCGGGCTGCCTGAGACCGTTTTTTCTACCAAGTATCGATGGCGGTGAGGTCGGCCACCACCCGGTCCGCGCCGCCGTCCCGCAGCGTCTCCGCCGAGGTCCGGCCGGTGGCCACGGCCAGCACCGGGATGCCGTGAGCCTTGGCGCAGGCCACGTCGTGGAGGGTATCACCCACGATCAGCGTCTCCTCCGGGCGGAAGCGCCGGCCCAGCCGCCGCTCCGCCCGATCGAGCGCAACCGGCGGCAGCTCCGAGCGGTTGACGCCATCGCAGCCGAACGCTCCGAAGTCGAAAAACCGGTTCAGATCGAAGCGGGAGAGCTTGGTCCGGGCTCCCGGCTCCCAGTTCCCGGTGAGCAGGCCCAGGGCGATGTCCTCGCGCCGGGACAGATCCTCCAGCACCTCCAGCACACCCGGGAGCAGGCGCATGCGCTGGCGGTCCAGGGTCCGCTCCAGCCGCTCCACATAGATCCTCCTGGCCTCCGGCAGCCGCTCCAGGATCTCCTCCTTCGACATCCCGGTCTCGGTCAGGAGATCGAGAACGATCCCGGGATCGGTCCGGCCCGCAAAGTCGTAGGTCTCTACCTCGCCGGCCGTACCGAAAACCTTCGTCAGGACTTCAGCCAGGATCGGCCGGACCTGCGGGCCGCACTCCAGCAGGGTGCCGTCAATGTCGAACAGAATCAGGCGCATACATCCGCCTCGCCTTTACTCCCGCCATCTGGGCGGCTTCTTGGTCTCCAGGAAGGTGGCGATACCGTGCTTGCAGTCGTCGGTGCCCCGGGCCGCGGCGTTGACTCCGGCGGCATGGACCATGGCCTGGTCCAGCGGCTGGCCGATGATGTCGAGGAGCAGCCCCTTGGTGCGGGCGATCGACTCCGAGCTGGCCGTCTCCAGGATCTCCGCGGCCAGCGCCTCTCCCACGCGATGGATGTCCACCGCGGAGGCGACTCGGTTGATCAGACCGATCTCCAGCGCTTTGCGCGCGTCGAGGAAGCGCGGGAACAGGAGCAGCTCCCGGATATCGGAGCCGCGCAGGCGCAGCGGCAGATACGTGGCCACCAGGGCGGCCACGAAGCCGATCCTCACCTCGCTGTAGAGGAAGCGGGCGTCCTCGGCGGCGACAACGAAGTCGTGGGCCGTGGCCAGGCCGCAGCCGCCGGCCACGCAGGAGCCGTGGACCAGCGCGATCGTCAGCGCATCCTGCCGGAGCACGGCCTCGAACAGGTCCCGCAGGCGCAGCGAGTCGCCGAAGTTCTCGGCCTCTCCGGCGTCCCGCAGCGAGCGGAGATGGTCCAGGTCGGCTCCGGCCGAGAAGTTCTTCCCCGCGCCGGCGAGCAGCACGGCCCGGATCCCTTCGGAGCGCAGCGGCCTGCGGTACAGCGCCGTCAGCTCCTCGATCAGGGCCGGCGACAGGGCGTTGGCACGGTCCGGCTCGTTGAGCGTGACCCACAGCAGGTCCCGGTCGCGCCGGATCTCCAGCCGCTCGTCGCTCATCGCCGCCCCTCCAGAAGCTCCTCTGGGATCTCTACCTCCATCTGCAGCAGCCCCTGGGCGTGCGTCTTGCCCTGGGCATCGGTCTTCAGGCTCTCCGTCCCGCCGCCCCCGAGCGAGTCGTGGAGGATGAAGTTGAGCGCCAGCAGGTTGGGGAGCTCGTAACGGTCGACGCCGCCGCGGCAGACCTGGCGGAAGTGCTCCTGGACCCGCTCGGCGGTCGCCTGCGCCCGGATCAGCTCGTACAGCTCCGGAGTCTGGGCGATCAGGCCGACGTTGCTGGCATCCCCCTTGTCACCCGACCGGGCGTTGGCCACCTCGTACAGACGTACCTTCATCAGACCTCCCTCTTGCGAAAACCCAGGATCAGGCCGGCCATGCCTGCCGCGGCCAGCACCCCGGCCAGCACGCCCGCGGACCGCGGCGCGGTCAGGGCAGGATGATAGAACGCAGGGAGGACGGCGCGGAAACCGAGGTCCAGCGTCTCGTGATGCCTCGCCTCCATCCACGCGAACGCCGCGAGCCCCAGGGCCAGCAGCAGCAGAAGGAGCCCGAGCAGGCGCGGCCTCGGCAGCCCCGCTTCCATCCCCTGGCGCAGCAGGACGACCCAGGCGATGGAGACCACCAAAGCCCAGAGGACGAACGCGGTGCGGTCGGCGATCGCGCTGTAGCCGAAGCCGAGGAGGAGGACCGGAAGGAGACCGGCGAGAAGGCCGGCGTACCAGCCCCTCATGCCTCCTCGACGGTGACGTCGATCCGGCTCTCGACCTCCTCGCGGGACAGCAGAGCGGGCCAGTAGGCCATGATCTCCTGGGCCTTGGGGCGGCCGCCCGCGAAGCCGGTCACTCCCGGAGGGCCGGCGGTGATCAGGGGCGCGATCTCCTTGCCGAAGCGCTCCACCTTGACCGGATCGGCATCGCGCACGCCCAGGCGGAGGACCACCTCCGGCGGATCGTTAGGGGCGTCGAACACGCCCGGCAGGCAGTCGCCGCGTCCCAGAAGCTCGGTGCTCCGACTCTCGTCCGGGAACGTCACCCCGGCCCGCTCCAGCCGCTTCCAGACCACGTCCGCCGCAAGCTTCGCCTTGTCCACCGCGCGCGGTCCGGAGACGGTGATCTGGCCGCTCGACTTGTACCCGGCCAGGTACGAGCCCGAGACCTTCAGGAACGGAGTCCTGGGCTTGCCCTGGATGCCGGAGACGGCAACCCGGTCCTTGCCCTCCTGGCGCAGGCGGATGGAGGTGAAGTCGGCGATCACGTCCGGGGTGATGTACCCGGTCGGGTCGCCCATCTCGTAGACGAGCTGCTCGGAGACGGTGTCCACCGTGACCATGCCGCCGGTCCCCTCGTGCTTGGTCACCGTGAAGGTGCCGTCCTCGCGCGCCTCGACGATGGGATAGCCGGCGTTCCAGAGGTCGGGGACCTCCCACCAGCGGCTGAAGTTGCCGCCGGTGCACTGGGCTCCGCACTCGATGATGTGTCCCGCGATGGTGCCGGACGCGAGGCGATCCCAGTCGTCCTCGGCCCAGCCGAACTCGTGGATCATGGGCGCCAGGGCGAGCGCGGTGTCCGTGATCCGGCCGCAAAGCACGATCAACGCGCCTTCGTCGAGCGCCCGGACGACAGGCCGCGCGCCCAGGTAGACGTTGGCGCTCATGACCTTGTCGATCGTGGGTCCGAGCGGCTCGCCGGTATCCATGTTCTTCATCTCGTGGCCGGCGTCGGCCAGCTCGCGCAGGCGGGGATGGATGTCGTCCCCTTCCACGACGCCGACCCGGATGCCGGAGAGGCCGAGCTCGCGCGCGACCTCGAAGATCTTTGCCCGGCACGCGCGGGGGTTGAGCCCGCCGGCGTTGGCCAGGATGCGGACGTTGCGCTCCTTGAGCTCGGGCAGCACCCGGCGGATGAAGCCGATGAAGTCGGTGGCGTAGCCCAGGCGCGGGTCCTTGAGCTTCTGCCGCATCATGATCGACAGGGTCACCTCGGCGAGGTAGTCCATGCCGATGTAGTCGATAGGACCGCCGCGCAGAAGCTCCACGGGCGCGTCCACGTTGTCTCCCCAGAAACCTTGGCCGTTGCCGATTCGGATCGATCTCATAAGCCGGGCAAGCCTAGCACAAGGGTTTATCCGTGCCCGAGGGTCAGAATCTTGCATGTGCTTCCGGGTCAAGGAGGGAAAAGACCTATGGCAACGACCACCATGCAAGAGCCGAACACCGAGACGCAGAAGTCCGGCTCGGCCGAGATAACCCCGGAGAAGTTCCTCGAAGCCCTGAACGTCGACCTCGCCCACGAATACGCGGCGGTCATCGCCTACCGGACCTATGCCAGCCAGGTGCAGGGACAGTGGCGCATGGAGCTGCGGAACTTTTTCGAGAGCGAGATCCCTGACGAAATGGGCCATGCCCAGATCCTGGCGGACAAGATCGTGGCACTGGGCGGCACGCCCGTCACCACTCCCGCTCCGGTCAAGGCAGGCCGTGACGCCAGGGAGATGCTCCGCAACGCCCTGGAGGACGAGATCGAGACCATCGACCGCTACGTCCTCCGCCGCAAGCAGGCCGAGTCGCTCGGCCACTACGGCCTGGCCGTCGAGTTCGACGACCTGATCCGCGACGAAAGCACCCACCGCGACGAGATCAACATGATCCTGAAGCGGTGGGACACCGGCTAGGCTCAAAGACTGCCCGGTTCCCTTGATCAGGGGGCCGGGCGCATCCTCTCTTGACCCTCAGGGCCCGAACCGTTCATCCTCTATTGCGGAGATCCGGGGATCTCGTCGTTGACATCCTCAAGCGAGATATCGCCCTGATCGAAGCCCTGAAGTAACGATTCTCCTGCTGAGGCGCCTCTCCTCTCAAGCCTGCCGGTTGGAAGGCGTAGAATTCTCTTCGCAATTGGGAAGGTCCCGAAAAGGTCCGTCTTTCTGTCTCGAGAGACAAGGAGGAGTCTGCCATGGCATCCCGCCGTCTGGAAGATCTGGTCCCCGAGGTTCAGGCAAGAGCCCGTGAGCACGTGACGCGCTGTGCCGACGCGGGCATCGAGCTGCTCATCTACTGCACTCTGCGGGATACCCACGAGCAGGCCCGCCTCTTTCGCCAGAGCCGCACCAAGGAGCAGGTCCAGGCCAAGATCGACCAGTACAAGTCCCGGGGCTTCTCCGAGCTGGGCCAGATCCTCAAGGATGTCGGCCCTCAGAAGAGCGGTCCCAAGGTCACGGGCGCCGGCCCCGGCGAGTCGTTCCACCAGTACTCCATGGCCTACGACTGCGTGCCGGTCCTCAACGGCAAGCCGATCTGGAGCAGCGCGGGCGAGGGAGGAAAGATCTGGGCCAAGGTCGGAGAGCTCGGCAAGAAGACCGGCCTGGAGTGGGCAGGGGACTGGACCAGCTTCCGGGAGTTCCCCCACTTCCAGTGGACCAACGAGCGCACCGTCCAGGACCTCATGAAGGAGCGCTTCGGCACCCCCGCCGTGGGTGGACCGCCCGGCGCAATGGCTGCCGCCGCCCACATGGCCATGGCCGCCGCCGCATCGAGCCTCGATTCCGACTCCCTGCGCCAAGCGCTCGACGAGCCCAATACCGTCTTCCTGGTCTTCGGACTCCACTCCGGGACCAAGGAGAAGGACGTCCGCGAGACCTTCAACAAGGCCAGCCGAGTCGCCAACGGTCTCTCGCCGAGAACCTGGCGGACCTTCCTGGTCCAGGATCCCGGCAGGCTCGGCCCGGAGTTCGCACAGCTCCTCTGGCCGGGAGGCGACACGTCCAGCGCCGTGCTGCTGGGCTCGGGAGCGGGATCAGACCGGCGGCGCGTCCGTGGCTACTCGCTCTCGGACCTCGAAAAAGCCACAGCCATTGTCGAGGCGTTCTCCCAAGGTTAAGAGAACAGGGATGCCCTACAACGTCTCGTGACTGAAGGAGACACTCTCTGCGAGGCTCTGACCAACGCGCAGGATGCCATTGCCGCAGTCATAGAGATCTACCAGGATCTCCAGCCTCCTACGTCTGCAGCACCCCGGTCTTGAACTCGGGCACATCCGGGTTCATGGCCGCGCAGGCCAGCGATCTCGCGATGACCTCCCGGGTTTCGGCCGGGTCGATGATCGCGTCCACCCAGAGGCGCGCCGCGGCGTAGCGGGGGTTCGCCGCCGCTTCGTAGCGCGCCTTGATCTCGCTCAGGCGCTGCTGCTTCTCCTCCTCGGAGACGTCCGCGCCCCGGTTCTTGAGCTGGATCGAGAGCAGCGTCTTGCTCGCCTGGTCGCCGCCCATCACCGCGATGGAGGCCGATGGCCAGGCGTACAGGAAGCGCGCGCCGTACGCCTTGCCGCACATCGCGTAGTTGCCCGCTCCATACGAGTTGCCCACGAACAGGGTGATCTTCGGCACCGTCGAGTTGGCCACAGCGTTCACCATCTTGGCGCCGTCCTTGATGATGCCGCCCCGCTCGGCCCGGCTGCCCACCATGAAGCCTGTCACGTCCTGGATGAACAGGAGCGGGATCTTCTTCTGGTTGCACAGCTCCACGAAGCGGGCGCCCTTGGCCGCGGAGTCGGAGTAGATGACGCCGCCGATCTGCAGCTCCTTGTCCGAAGCGCCGGTACCCGTCCTGCGCGGGACGACCGAGCGCTGGTTGGCCACGATCCCCACCGACCGGCCGCCGATCCAGCCGGTGCCGCAGACCAGCGTCTGGCCGTG
>JANOCF010000284.1:0-5611 GCA_031412055.1 Holophagales bacterium
CGAAGCCCGCTCCGGCCGCTGCTGCGGCTGCCGCCAATGCCACCGGCACGACTGCCGCCGCGACCGGCACCGCCCCGGCTCCGAAGCCCGCCGCCGCGGCCAAGCCGGCGGCCGGCGACGGCATGTCCCGGCGAGGCTTCTTCTCCTGGGCGGCGGTCGCCTGGGTCGGCTTCACCGCGGCCATCGGCGGCTGCGTCACGGCCATGGGGCGCTTCATGTTCCCCAACGTGCTTTTCGAGCCGCCGACCAACTTCAAGGCCGGATTTCCGCAGGACTTCGGGTCCGGCATCGTCGACACGCGCTTCGTCGACAAGTACGGCGTGTGGATCGTCAACAACGAAGGGCGGATCTACGCGCTGATCGCCATCTGCACCCACCTGGGCTGCCCGCCGGCCTGGCTGGAGACCCAGAACAAGTTCAAGTGCCCCTGCCACGGCAGCGGCTACTACAAGAACGGTGTCAACTTCGAGGGGCCGACTCCCCGTCCGCTGGAGCGGGCGCGGATCTTCGTCAGCCCGGACGACGGCCAGATCGTGGTGGACAAGGCCCAGAAGTTCCAGTGGGAGCTCGGTCAGTGGGAAGACCCCAGCTCCTACATCCCGGCTTGAGACGAACGTCTGACTGAACCAAAAGAGGCGCCATGTTCAAAGGCATCACCAAGACCCAGGTCTGGAAGTCGATCTTCCGGGTGGGCATTCCGACCGACAACCGCAAGCGCGCACTCGCCATGCTCGGCAACGTGGTGCTCCACCTGCACCCGATCAAGGTCAAGAAGTCCGGCATCCGGATGAGCTACACGTGGTGCATGGGCGGGACGGCCTTCTTCCTGTTCCTGGTGGAGACCATCACCGGCCTGCTGCTGATGTTCTACTACCGGCCCACCGTGGAGTACGCCTTCGTCGACATCGTCGACCTGCGGGAGGCCGCCGCGTTCGGCATCATGCGCGAGCTTCACCGATGGGGCGCGCACGCCATGGTGATCGCGGTCTGGCTCCACATGTTCCGCGTCTTCATGACCGGCTCGTACAAGCCGCCACGGGAGTTCAACTGGAACGTCGGCGTCATCCTGCTGGTGCTGACGCTGCTGCTGTCCTTCACGGGCTACCTGCTGCCCTGGGACCAGCTCGCCATCTGGGCCATCACCGTCGGCTCCAACATGGCGCGAGCCACACCCCTGTTAGGCAACGAGGGACCGGGTGCCGCCTTCCTTACCTTGGGAGGCGAACGGCTCATCCACGTGGGCAGCGACGCCCGCTTTGCGCTGATCGGCGGCCGCACCATCGGCAACGCCACCCTGATCCGCTTCTACGTGCTGCACTGTGTCGGCATCCCGCTGGTGGCCGCCTTCCTGATGGCGGTCCACTTCTGGCGCGTCCGCAAGGACGGCGGCATCTCGGGACCCATGTAAGGGAGAGCGGAACATGATCGACTCGGCGCACCTGTTCACATTGGCTTTTCTGGCGGAAGGAGCGGGCACCGGCGGCCCGATGGAGAGCGTCAAGCGCTTCGTCGACATCCTCGCCGCCCCGACGATCTCGTTTACGCTGTCGCTGGTCGTCTTCGCCCTGGCGCTGCGCTACAAGGGCGTCTGGTCCAAGCGCAGCGGTCTCATCATGCTCATCGTGGGAGTGCTGTTCCTGGTGCTCTCGCTCTTCGACGCCGACTTCTACACGATCGTCGCGAAGCCGGACAACGTTCCCATCGTCATGATGGTGTTCCTGGTCGGCTTCTTCGTCTGGTTCTCCATGCACAAGGCGACGGAGAACGACAGGCGGCTCGCCGCGGGCCAGCCCACCTTCGAGCAGACCGAGGTCGAGGACCGCATCTTCACCTGGCCCGACCTGGTCTTCTCCGAGTTCATCTGCATGGTGGTGCTGACGGTCGGCATGGTGGTCTGGTCCATCGCGCTCAAGGCGCCGCTGGAAGAGCCGGCCAACCCGGCCCTGGCGCCCAACCCGTCCAAGGCGCCGTGGTACTTCCTGGGTCTCCAGGAGATGCTGGTCTACTTCGATCCCTGGCTCGCGGGCGTGGTGCTGCCCGGCCTGATCATCGTGGGCCTGATGGCGATCCCGTACATCGACACCAACCCCAAGGGCAACGGCTACTACACCTTCCGCGAGCGCAAGGTGGAGATCTCGCTCTTCCTGTTCGGGTTCCTGATCCTGTGGAGCCAGATGATCGTCATCGGCACCTTCCTGCGCGGCCCGAACTGGAACTTCTTCGGCCCCTACGAGTTCTGGGATCCAGGGAAGGTCGAGGCCCTGGTCAACGTCGACCTCTCCGAGTACTTCTGGATCTCCCTGCTGGGGCAGGGTCTGCCGGCGAACTGGTTCCTTCGCGAGCTGCCCGGCATCCTGCTCATGGGCTTCTACTTCTTTGGACTGCCGGTGCTGCTGCGCCGGCTCAAGTGGGTCCGGCCCTACTACGAGAAGATGGGCCCCTCGCGCTACTACACCGGCATCACGCTGTTTCTGTTCATGATGTTGCTGCCGATCAAGATGTACTGCCGCTGGCTGTTCAACCTGAAGTACTTCGTGCACGTGCAGGAGTATTTCTTCAACATCTAGCGCTGCGCCCCCTTGCCGGGGAAGGAGCTTTGCGTTGACTCCACCGATCACACCGCCCGAAAAGAGACCGGACAGGCACTACAACTTCGGTCGGATGAACATGGTCTTCGCCTTCAGCGTCCTCGGGCTGCTGGCGGTCACGCTGTGGATGGTCGTCGCCGACTACGCGCAGCCATGGAAGAAGTTCCAGTCCGAGTTCCGGAGCCTGGAGAGCGCGAAGCTGCGCGAGGAGCTGGAGGCGGAGCGCAACAAGATCAACCAGACGGATCTGAAGCAGCTCCGCCAGGACATCCGCCAGGGCAAGAAGGATCTCGCCAGTCACCAGAGCGAGATCGAGAAGCTCGAGGATGAGCTCAAGGAGCTGAACGACAGCATCTACACGGCCGACGTCGCCTGGCGCAGCGCCAAGGCGCGCGTCGACGAGGCCAAGTTCCTGTATGACGAGGCGCTCCAGGGCCGCGCCAAGATGGGCGACCGCCGCGAGGGGCTGAACGAAGAGCGGAAAGGGATGGCCGAAACCAAGAAGGAGCTGGAGGGCTATCAGAAGCAGCGCGACGCGGTCCAGGCCCGCCTGGCCGAGAGGCGCAAGGCGGTCACCGACGCGGAGGAGAAGCTGGCCGCGCTGCAGAGCGGCGAGGAGAACCTCGAGACCCGGGTCGCCAAGCTCAACAAGGACCTCGACTACTTCCTGCTCAACGCGCCGCTGATGGACTTCGTCCTGCCCACCCTCCAGGTACAGCAGGTGATCCTTCCGGGGCTGACCCACAACATCAACTTCACCGAGATCGACCGCGTGGACCGCTGCGTGACCTGCCACGTGGCGTCCAACCGGCCGGGCTTCGACACCGACGATTGGAAGCAGCCCTACCGCACGCACCCGCGGCTGGACATGTTCGTCGGGGACGGCTCGCCGCATCCCTACACCCAGTTCGGCTGCACCGTCTGCCACGGCGGTCTTGACCGGGCCACCGACTTCGCCCGGGCCGGCCACAGCCCGCAGTCGGACGAGCAGCGCAAGGAGTGGGAGAAGAAGTACAACTGGAAGCAGCAGCAGTTCCTGGAGTACCCCATCATGCCCGCCGGCATGTCCGAGGCGGGCTGCGCGACCTGCCACGCGGGCGGCGTCTGGACGCCGGCCTCGGAGACGCAGGACGTGGGCCGGGAGCTGATCACCCACATGGGCTGCCAGGGCTGCCATCCGATCAACTACCCGTCCTATACCAACCTGCGCAAGGCGGGCCCGGACCTCACGCGCATCGCCGGCAAGACCAATCCCGGCTGGGCGTACAAGTGGATCGAGGCGCCCCGCGACTTCCATCCGACCACGTTCATGCCGCACTTCTTCTACCAGGAGAACACCCAGACGCCGGAGAACCGGAAGCGGCAGGCCGCGGAGATCCGCGCCATGGTCGACTACCTGTGGGCGAAGTCGGAGCGGCCGCGCTACGCGGCGGCCCCGGCTGGCAATCCGGCCGGCGGCAAGCAGCTCTTCGAGTCCGTGGGCTGCGCCGGCTGCCACATCCTGGATGCCAAGGCCAAGCGGGACGACTTCTTCCCCAAGATCAACCGCCTGCACGGCCCCAACCTGGTGCGCACCGGCAGCAAGGTCGACAGCGGCTGGCTCTACGCCTGGCTGAAGAATCCGAAGCAGTACTTCCACGACACCAACATGCCGAATCTCCGGCTGACGGACCAGGAGGCCGCGGACATTTCGGCCTACCTGCTGTCGAGCCGCGACGCCAAGTACGAAAGGCTGACCCTGCCGGCGATGGACGGTCCGGTGCGGGACGAGCTGGTGATGGGGTACATGCAGAACCTCTATACCTTCGAGGTCAGCAGCGCGAAGCTGAAGGCGATGCACCCAGATGAGCGCAACGTCTACCTGGGCGAGCAGACCATCACCAAGTACGGCTGCTACGGCTGCCACGACATCAAGGGCTTCGAGAACGCGAAGCCGATCGGCACCGAGCTGACGCAGGAGGGCTCCAAGCCGCTCCACCAGTTCGACTTCGGCCATGTGCACAGCGTCTCGCACACGCGCCACGACTGGGTGCGGACCAAGGTGATGCGCCCGCGCATCTGGGACGAGGGCAAGGAGAAGGTCAAGGACTACAACGAGCTGCTCAAGATGCCGGACTTCGGCGTGTCCGAGCGCGAGGCGAAGGCGATCACCGCGAACGTGGTCGGCTTCACCAAGGAGACCGCGGCCGCGACCCGCAAGGCGGGGGCGTCCGACGGGAGCCGCATGGCCTCTCTGGCGGAAGGGCGCAAGCTCATCACGCGCTTCAACTGCCAGGGCTGCCATCTGATCGAGGGTCAAGGGCACGCCATCCAGCAGGTCATCACGGATGTCGCCATGCTGCCGCCGAACCTGGCGGCGGAAGGCGCGCGGGTGCAGGCCGACTGGCTGTTCGCGTACCTCCACGATCCGAGCCGGGTGAAGATGCGGCCCTGGCTGACGGCCCGCATGCCCACCTTCGAGTTCACGGACGCGCAGGCGAACACGCTGGTGGGCTACTTCGCGGCCCGGGAGAAGCAGAAGCCGTTCGCCTCCCGGCCGATCACGGCCCATCCGCGGGACCTGGCGGTGGGACAGATGGTGTTCAATCTGTATCAGTGCGCCAAGTGCCATCCTTCGGGGCCGGTGGCGGCAGGCGGCGCGACGGCGACGGGCGATCTCGCGCCGTCGCTGCTGCTGGCCGGCGATCGCCTGCGCCACGACTGGGTGCCTTCCTGGATCGAGGATCCGCAGGGCTGGATTCCGGGAACACGGATGCCGACGTTCTTCTCCGAGATCGAGCCGGGCCACTTCAAGTCCGATCTGCCCATGGCGCTGGCTTCGCCGACGTACGCGGCGCAGAAACAGCAGATCCTGCAGTACTTCTCGTCCGAGGCGGAGATGAACACCTACCTGGCCGACACCGACAAGGTGACGGCGGCGATCCGCGATCACATCTGGCGGCTCGCGGGCGGGACCGTTCCGGCCCCGGCGGGCTCGGCTCCAGTCACCGCTCAGGAGCCGTCGCCTGCCGCCCCCGTGGCTG
>JANOCF010000285.1:0-7056 GCA_031412055.1 Holophagales bacterium
CCAAGGAGCTGCTCGGCCTGGTCGCGTCGGCCGTGCTGCGCTGCAACGACTGCATCGACTACCACCTCGACCAGTGCGTAGGCGTGGGGTTCACCGACGAGGAGCTCCATGATGCTCTCAACGTGGCGCTCGTGGTCGGCGGGAGCATCGTGATCCCCCACCTGCGCCACGCCTTCGGCACCATCGACCAGCTCCGGGCCGAGAAGCGCAACGGGGACGCCTCCCCGGAGTAGCCTCCCTCCGATCAGCCGAGAAACAGGTCTGTCATCAGCCGCTCGCCCGGCTTGACCGCGTACCGGCCGAAGTCCGTGACCCCCGCCTCCTGGAGCACTTCCTCGTCGATGTAGAAGTTCCCTGTGCAGCAGCGGCTGTCGCGGGTCAGGACGGCGTGGGCCGCGTCGGCCATGATCTCCGGCTTGCGGCAGTTGTCCGGGTTGATCATGCCGCCGAGCATGGCCAGGGCCGCGGTGGCGATCACGGTCCGCGGCCAGAGGGCGTTGACCGCGACGCCGTCCTCCTTGAGCTCCTCGGCCATCCCCAGCACGCACATGCTCATGCCGTACTTGGACATCGTGTAGGCCGTGTGGCTCTTGAACCACTTGGGGTCCAGATTGAGGGGCGGCGACAGGGTGAGGATGTGCGGGTTGGTCGACTTCTTGAGGTGGGGGATGCAGGCCTGGGAGCAGAGGAAGGTCCCGCGGGCGTTGACCCCCCACATGAGATCGAACCGCTTCATGGGCGTCTGGAGCGTCGGCGTCAGGTTGATGGCGCTTGCGTTGATGACCAGGATGTCGATCACGCCGAAGGTCTCCACCGTCCGGGCAACGGCTGCGAGGACCTGATTCTCCTCGCGGATGTCCACGGCGAGGGGTAGGGCCTTGCCCCCGGCCGCCTCGATCTTCTCGGCGGCGGTGTAGATCGTCCCGGGCAGCTTGGGGTGCGGCTCGGTGGTCTTGGCGGCGATGACGACGTTGGCGCCGTCGGCGGCGGCGCGCAGCGCGATCGCTTCGCCGATGCCCCGGCTGCCGCCGGTGATGAACAGGGTCTTTCCCTTGAGGTCGGCCATTCGGACTCCTTAATCGATGATTCGTATCTGACTCGATCTTGGCACTGCGAGCACCTCGATCGAGCACTCCTCCCCAAGCCGCTCGATCAACTCCCTGGAGATGGAATGCTCCTTCCCCTTCTTCCACTTCCGCTCCCCATGGGGACCGAAAAGGGCGTAGCCCTCAGACTTGGACGGGTCGTGACGCAGCCAGTAGACGATGCCTCCAGAGCCTGTTGCCCGCAACCGCGCCGCCCACGCCTGCGGCACTCCATAGGGGACGATCGAGCCGATCTCGGCCGTGATGCCAAACCCGCTCGCCTTCCTGGAGGTCAGGTCGGACAGCTCGACCTCCTCCGGTACCCGCAGCTCTCGCAGCCGACGCTCTCGGAGGAAATCGGCGGAGACGGCGCCGCTCTCCAGATCGGGGCCGATCAGCTCCAGCAAGGCGCACAAGAGATCGCCAGCGAGGTAGCACGTGCCGTCCGGCTCGGGAAGATCGAAGCGGCCTGCCATGGAGCTGCCGAACCACCAGGGACCGCGTCCCTTGCGAACCGTGCGAAACAGTGGGGTCCTCGGGGAGAGGGAGCGGGACGGAAAGCCGGAGAGATCGTCCGGCGGGAGGTCCAGGCTCGGGGCCTGCCGGGAGGCGCTCAACGAGAGAAGCGCTGGGCCGCGCCGCGGGCAAGACGGAGAACGGGATCAGGGTTGCGTCCAGCTCTCAGCCACTCCACGGCCGAGCGGCCTTCGAGGGCTCGGGAGCGCGAGACGAGCCAGCCGGCCAGGGTCCAGTCGTCCACGTCGCTGCCGCGGAAACATTGGAGGACTTCCGGCAGGCCGGCCACGACCTCGTTGTGGTCGTCAAACTGGAAAGTAGGGTAGACGAGGATGCCGTCGGACGTCTTCAAGCCGAGCAGCGTGCGCCGCTCGCGGCGGTCGGCTATGGCTTGGCGGGAGACTCCACCCCAGATCTCCGCCATCTTGGCAGTGGTGTAGAAAGGGCCGAGGAGGTCGTCCCAGCGGGACGGCTCAGGCACCACCTCCACCATCTTGCGGGCCAGCTCTTCGGCGGGGCCAATCTCTTCGAGAGAGCGCCCTCGCTCGGCATAGGAGGAGCGCCGCTCCTCCAGAGCCCTTCGTACATAGCGTGTCACGTCGTCGATGAATGTCGCCGTCGCCATGATCCAAGGATAACGGGAGGCGTCAAGTGCGTCAAGGGAGTCAAGGTCTCTTCACAGCGCCGACGTCCGACGCGAACCCCCTTGAAGAGGGCCGACTATATGGCGCGGATCAAATCGCGTTGGCCATCTTGGGCAGGCCGATGCGGCCTTCGATCGCGAACGCCCGGCAGCGGGCCGCGGGCACGGGCGGGCTGAAGAGATAACCCTGGACCTTGTTGCACCCGAGATTGCGGAGGATCTCGAGCTGGGTCTCGTTCTCGACCCCCTCGGCCACGACGTCGAGCGCGAGGCTGTGGGCGAGGGCGATCACCGCGGCCGTGATCTCGCCGCTCCCGCGGTCCGTGCCCAGGCCGCTGACGAACGAGCGGTCCACCTTGAGGATGTCGATCGGCAGCGTGGTCAGGTAGCTCAGCGACGAGTAGCCCGTGCCGAAGTCGTCGATGGCGATGCGGATGCCCAGCTCCTTGAGGCCGCGCAGCACCCCCTTCGAAGCCTCGGCGTTCTGCATCGCCAGCGTCTCGGTGATCTCGAGCTGGAGCAGCGACGGCGGCAGACCGGTCTCGGCGAGGACCTCCTTGACCCGGTCGAGGAGGTCGGGGCGCTGGAACGGCTTGGTCGAGAGGTTCACGGCTACGAACACGTCCGCGCCGTCCGCGTGCCAGTCCGCGACCTGGCGGCAGGCGGTCTTGAGCACCCAGAGGTCCACCGCGTTGGTCATGCCGGTGACCTCCGCCAGCCAGAGAAACTCGGCCGGTCCCATGAGGCCCCGCTCGGGATGCTGCCAGCGCAGCAGAGCCTCGACGCCCTCGACGCAGCCCGTCATCGCGTCGAGCACCGGCTGGTAGAAAAGGACCAGCTCGCCGTGCACCAGCGCCTTGCGCAGGTCGTTTTCGAGCGCCAGCCGCTCCAGGGCGTTGGCGTCCATGGTGGGGGCGTAGACCTGATATTGATCGCCGCCATGCTCCTTGGCGTGGTACATGGCGATCTCGGCGCGCTTGAGGAGTTCGTCGGGATCGGTGCCGTCCTCGGGGAAGCGGCTGACGCCGACGCTGGTGGTGACGTACAGCTCCGTGCCGAACACCGCGAACGGGCGGCGGATCAGCCCGAGGATCTTCTCGGCCGCCTGCGCGATCTTCCACTCGCTGTTGAGCACCGGCAGGAGCACCGCGAAGCCGTCGCCGCCGAGGCGCGCCACGGTCTCCGTCTCCAGGAGATTGCGGCGCAGGCGCTCGGTAATGGCGCGCAGGATCTCGTCGCCGTAGTTGTGGCCGAGCGAGTCGTTGATGACCTTGAAGCGGTCCAGGTCGAGGAACAGGATCGCGGCGCGGCCGTCGGGGCGGCGCTCGGCGCGGTGCAGAGCCGCGGCCACGTGCTGGATGAGCAGGTTGCGGTTCGGCAGGTCGGTCAGCGGATCGTGGTAGGCCAGGTGCTCGGCCCGCGCGGAAGCAGCCACCACGCGCCGCCGCTCCTCTTCCAGCAGCCAAGTCACCATGCCCACGCCCATCAGGAACTCGAGCAGAAAGTCGAGCGGCGCCAGATAGAGCGCGTACGTCGGCGTGGTCCCGAGGATCGAGGGGGCCAGGAGGATCGACAGGTAGTGGAGCTGCTGGAGCGAGTTGAGCAGGAAGGCGCCGGCCATCAGGCGCTGGCCCAGTCCGGCCGCGACCTCCTCGTTGCCCGCGTTCCACACCCAGTAGCTCGCGACGAGGAAGGCCACCGCCAGGCAGAGCGTCCGGATCCCTTCGGGCAGCAGCGACTCGACCGTCGGCTCCACCAGCAGCGAGCCGATGACCGGCACCACGGCGAGCGCGAAGAGCAGGGTGAGGACCGTGCTGTGCACCCGCCGCGACACGGCTTCCGCCGAGGCCAGCTCGTACGTCCCGAAGAGCAGCCAGGCGATCTGCCAGTAGGTGCTGACCAGCGAAACGCAGAGGAGGATGGTGTGCGTGACCGGGAGGATGCCGTCGGTGGCGTCCAGCACCCGCGCCAGCCCATAGGTCACCAGGGAGACACAGAACGCCCACCAGCTCCACGACCACGTGCGCAGGTACTCGCGCTCGTAGAGACGATGAAAGCCCATCAGGACCAGGGCGAGAACGAGCGCGCCTCCAGCCTGTGCCAACTGGCTCACGAAGACCACAAGGGTACTGCTATTCATTTGTCGGGGGCTATCTTAAACGAAGGCGGATCTTTTCGCTCGCCTCTCGTAAGGAGGGAATCATTGAGCCCAAAGGAGTTGGCGAGATCCGCACCTTTTTCCGGAGACCGGCGAAAGGAAACGTGCCCGGCTCAGCGGGCGAGCACGTAGCCGACCACGACGAGCACGGCCAGAAGCAGCACGATACCGCCCACGATCAGGCCGCGCCCGGGTCCGCCGGCCTTCTGGGTGATGCCGCGGATCTCCGACAGCAGGCGCATGCTGAGCGCCTCCTCCAGGTGGCCGAGGTCGGCCAGCAGGTCGATGGCCGTGGCATAGCGCGCGGAGGGGTTGCGGGCCAGACACTTGAGGACGATGACGTCCGTCTCCGGGAGGGCCTCGCTGTTGGATTGGCTGGGCAGGTTGAACTTCCCGCCCGGAGGCCGGCCGGTGATCATCTCCTGGAAGATCACGCCGGCGGCGTAGAGGTCGGCGCGATGATCTGGAGCGACTCCCGACGCGTCCGCCTGCTCGGGGGCCAGGTAGTGGAAGGAGGAGAGGGAGAGGGCGCCCGTGCTGATGGTGCCGGTCAGGCCCAGCGATTCGAGCCGGGTGAAGCCGAACTCGTTGAGCTTCACAACGGAGAGGTCGGGCGACACGAGCACGGCGTGGGGCGACAGATGGTGGTGAAGCACGCCGTGCTGGTGAACATGCGCCAGCCCGCGGCAGATCCCCTTCATGATGGAGACGATCTCGGGCACGGACAGCCGGCGCTCCCGCAGCACCTGGTCGAGACGTTGGCTCGGGAAGTGCTCGGTGACCAGGTAGGGCCGCGCGGCCTCTCTGCCAGCCGTGCCGGTAGCGGCAACATGAATGATATTGGGATGCGGCGCGGCATTCAGGGCGCGGGACTCGCGCTCGAAGCGCTCGGCGGCGGCCGGGTTCTCCCGCAGGTGCGGCGAGAGAAGGCGGACCACCACGGCGCGGCCCGACGCGGGATCGATGGCCTTGTAGACGGGAGACGAGCCGCCCCGGCCGAGGAGCTCGGCGATGCGGTAGGGGCCAATTTGATCGGGAAGCTCAGCGGCCATCTTCGAAGATCATAACCGTGTCTCCCACCGCGATGCGATCGAAGGCCGAAAGCCGGGTCCGGGTGGCGGGGCGGCCGTTGACCTTGGTGCCGAAGCTGCTCTCCAGATCGGCGAGCATCCAGGCCCCGTCCTCCCAGGCGATTCGCAGGTGGTCCTTGCTGGCGTTGGGCTCGGTGAGCGTCAGCGTGCAGGAGCGGGAGCGGCCCACGGTGACCGGCTCGCCGTCGAGGTTCACCGACCGGCCGCGCTCCTGGCCTTCCATCACGAACAGCCTGGCGGGTCGCGGAGACGGAGCTCCGGAAGGGTCGGCCTCCGCCTCCGGTGTCCGCGGGGGTCGCGGGGGTCGTGGCGGCAGCTCGAGGGTGCGGATGGGGTAGGGGATGGTGATCCCCTCTTTGCGGAACTCTTCCCAGATGCGGGCGCGGATCTCGCTGGCGACGCGCGGCGCCTGGGCCACGTCGTCGGTCCAGACGCGCAGCTCGTAGAGCACGGCGCTGTCCTCGAAGGCGTTGACGAAGACCTCGGGCGTGGGCTTTTCGAGCACGCCGGGGACGTTCGCGGCGGCCTGAAGGAGGGCGCCGCGGACGCGGTAGGGGGCGTCCTTGTAGGAGGCTCCCACCTTGACCCGCTCCAGGTGCATGGGGTGCGGGTAGTAGTAGTTCATGACCCGCTCTTCCGCCAGCCTGTTGTTGGGGATCACCAGGTTGTCGTTCTCGCGGGTGCGAAGGTGGGTGGTGCGCCAGGTGATGGCCACGACCCGGCCGTCGTGCTCGCCGACGCGGATCCAGTCGTTGATGCGAAACGGCCGCTCGACGCTGATGACCAGTCCGGCGAAGAAGTTGGAGAGGATCGGCTGCAGGGCGAGACCGAGGACCAGCGAGGTCACGGCGCTGGTTGCGATCAGGCCGCCGAGCTCGAGCTTGGGGAAGATCACCCGCAGGGTGATGGCCGCCGCGATCACGTAGAACAGGCCCATGATCACCCGCGGCAGCAGGGGCGGGAGCTGGAATCCGGCCCGGGCGCGGAGATGGACGTCGAAGAGGTACAGGCCCAGCAGCCGCAGCAGGGTGACGGCGCCGAGGAAGAGCAGGATCCAGGCGCGCGTCCCGTCGGCGCTCCCGGGCCGGAGCAGGGCGAAGACCTCGATCGCGATGGCGGCGGCGCCCACGTAGAGCGGGAACACGAGCTGCCGGACGATGAAGG
This sequence comes from Holophagales bacterium, assembly GCA_031412055.1. Lineage (GTDB taxonomy): Bacteria > Acidobacteriota > Thermoanaerobaculia > Multivoradales > UBA5704 > DATMER01. The sequence continues at coordinate 6,658 of JANOCF010000285.1, forward strand.
ACTTGCGCTGCAGCCATGTGACGAGGGCGACCAGCAGGGCAAAGGCGCCGAGGCTGGAGAGCAGGACGAGAGTCAGGTGCACGACGGGGATTCTAGCCTCTCCGGGTTAGGATCTCCGCGCGTTTGCCCATTCAAAGGAGAAAAATCCCATGAGAGGAATTCTGCTGTCCATCGCCTACGCACGGATGAACGGTGTGGCTCCGCCGTGGAGCGCAGGCGAGTAGAGGACGGAGGGGCTCTCTCTCCCGCGAAGCGGGGAGGGCAGGGGAGGGATCTTCTCAGCATCCCGCGTCTCTCCGAAGTTTGGAACGCCACGCTCCCGACTTCCGGAGCCACTCCGTTCCCCTCGTGAGATCAAGCGTTCCCCCGGCCACGGCAGCCGTTGCCCCCGCCGCGGCG
>JANOCF010000286.1:0-2614 GCA_031412055.1 Holophagales bacterium
CATCGTAGCCCTGGGCTACGAGACCCTGCCGGGAGAGCATCCGGTGGTGCCGCTGATGGTGCGCGACACGCCGAAGACCAACGCCCTCGTCAAGCACCTGCGGCAGAGCGGCATCCTGGCCACCGGGCTCAAGTTCCCGGTGGTCCCGAAGGGGGACGAGGAGATCCGCTTCCAGATCTCGGCGGAGCACACGCCCCACGACATCGACGTCACGCTGAAGGCGCTGGAAACCTTTCCCCGGTAGGAGCTTCGCCTTTCCCGCAAGGAGTGATGCCTTACCCATAAGGGACCGCTCCTTCGCTACAGGCGACGATCCCTTCCGTGAAAGGGATGGCTCCTTGCAGGGAAGGGACCACCCCTTTTACGGCGGGAATGGTCCCTTCTCTGTCAGGAACGGTTTCTTTTCCTTTGAGGGACGGTCCTTTCCCGGAAGAGATGATCCCTTCAACGAGAGGAATGGCCCCTTCTCCCAAAGGAGTGACCCCTTCCCCCAAAGGGGTGCTCCCTTGTGCTGGGAAGATGGTCCCTTTCCCAACAGGGATGACGTCTTCCCGGGAAGGGATAGTCCCTTCTTCCCAGGTGTAGACTTCTCCCGCGCCATGCAAGCACCCGTGACATCTCCGCAGCCGCCCGCGAGGGAGCCGCTGTCCAGCGTCGACTACGCGTGGCTGCGGATGGACGACCCCACGAACCTCATGCATATCAACGGGGTTCTGGTGCTGGACCAGCCGGTGGATGTGGAGCGCGTCCTGAAGGTCCTCGAGGAGCGGCTGTGCGCGATTCCGCGCTTCCGGAGCCGTGTCGTGGTCCCGAAGAAGGGTAAGCCCTACTGGGAGCTGGACCCCCGCTTCGACATCGGCAACCACCTCGCCAGGGTCGTACTTCCAGGCCCTGGCGGCGACGCCGAGCTGCGGGCGGCCATCGAGGAGCTCATCTCCTGCCAGTTCGACCTCGCGCACCCCCTGTGGACCTTCCGGGTGTTCGAGAACTACCGCGGCGGGTCCGTGGTCATGGGCCGCATCCATCACTCCATGGGAGACGGCGTGGCCCTGATGCTCGTGCTGCTCTCCATGACCGACCGGACGCCTGACGCGGACCCTGCCGTCCGCAACCCGTTCCTCAGCCTCTACAACCCACACGACGAGGACGCGCTGGACCTGGCCACCATCCGCAAGCTCGCGGAGGAGATGATGCCCGAGGGCATGCGCCTGCTCCTGAATCCGGCGGAGGCGTTCCGCAAGGTGAAGGGGTGGGTCAAGGGTCCGGTGGCCACGGGCGCGCTGGGCCGGCTGCTGCTCCGGCGGGCGGATCCGGCGACGGCGTTCAAGGGACCCCTGGGCGTGCCCAAGCGGGTGGCATGGTCCGAAGCGCTGCCGCTGGAAGAGGTCAAGGCCGTGGGCAAGGCCCTCGGGGGGACGGTCAACGACGTCCTCCTGTCGGCCATGACGGGCGGTCTGCGGCGCTACCTGGTCCGGGACGGCAAGACCGAGCCGCCGGACGATCTGAGCTTCCGGGCGGCGATGCCAGTGAACCTCCGCACCATGGAGCAGATGCACCAGCTCGGCAACCAGTTCGGACTCATCTTCCTGTCGCTGCCGGTGGGGATCGCCGATCCCATCAAGCGGCTGGCGGAGCTGAGCCGGCGCGCGCGGTCGCTGAAGCGGTCGCTGGAGCCGGTGGTGGTCTTCCGGATCCTGGACGCCCTGGGTGTGGTGCCGCGGAAGATCCAGGAGATGGTGGTGAAGATCTTCGCGACCAAGGCCACGGCGGTGATGACCAACGTGCCGGGCCCGAAGGAGGTGCTCTACCTGGCCGGGAAGCCGATCCAGGACATCTTCTTCTGGGTGCCGCAGGCGGGGAGGGTAGGGATCGGCATCAGCATCTGCAGCTACGCGGGCCGCGTGCGTCTCGGCGTCGGCTCCGACGCCGGCCTGGTGCCCGACCCCGAGCACATCGTCCAGGGCTTCCACGACGAGTTCGAGGCCATGCGCCGCCTGGCAGGGCGAATGGGCGAGATGCCCGTCGCTACGGTAGAGCCGGTCGCGGGCTGAGCCGGGCTGGGGATGTGATGCCTGACTCTACCGACGAATTCCTGGGAAGTCCGATCAGTTTTCTTCACCGCATACCGACCGAATGCTTTGCGGAGTTCGTCGGTCTCAGGCGGTTGAATGTGCAGGTGAGGACGTACGAGGACACCAACATGGCCCAGCTCGTTCCAACTCCCCAGGGGGAGAGAGGAGCCCTCTTCTACATCCTCGGCTGGAAGAACGACCGATCCTCGACCGGGCTGCTCGGAGGCGACGCGCGCTTTTTCTTCACCGGCCCCCTCTCGGGATGCACCTTTGCGGTCGACAAGAACTGGTATACCCCGAGGGTCATCCACGTGAACCAGCACCTGCAAAGCGGAGCGATGGACGTCGGCGGCATGATGTCCGCGGTCAACGGCTACATGGCAGGAAACGTGAGCAAGCTCAAGTTCTGGCAGACCGGCCCGAACATCACGGTCGTCCAGTCGCACACCCGCGGCGAGGACGACACCTTCAACATCTTCGGGTATCGGACAGGAGGCGGCTGGAACTTCTACCAGCAGGTTGTCGAAACGGTCAGTGTCGGC
>JANOCF010000287.1:0-2214 GCA_031412055.1 Holophagales bacterium
GTCACGAGCTACCGTTGAAGGGAACGGCCTTCCTTTCGGTGCACGACCGGGACAAGCCCTTCCTCGTACCCGTAGCGCGCCGCTTCGCGGAGCTGGGTTTCTCCCTGGCGGCCACGTCCGGCACCGCCGCCTTCCTAGAAGAGCACGGCGGCCTTGAGGTACGGACGGTTCAGAAGGTCCACGACGAGGTGAGGCCGCACGTCGTGGACCACCTCATCAACGGCGAGATCGATCTGGTGGTGAACACTCCCCTGGGCCGGGAGTCGCACGAGGACGACGGCGTCATCCGCCGCACGGCCATCAAGCACGGCATTCCCTGCATCACGACCCTCTCAGGAGCCATGGCCGCCGCCGAAGCCATCGGTGCTCTTCGCCGGGATGGGCTCAGCGTGCGATCGCTGCAGGAGATGCATGCCCTGGTGGGGCGCTGATCAGGCTGTCACGCTTCCTTGGTCAGTCGTTTCCGGCCACGTCAGCGATCTGCGGTGCGCTTACCGAAGCGTCCAGCTCCGGATTCCTGATAACTTAGCCAATAACTGCGCGGAATGCCCTGCCCCTGTGCCGTGGTTGTCCCTTGGTGTAAGCTACTCTCGCAATGTCACCGAAAAGAAAAAAGACGACCGATACGCAGCAGTCGGAGCCGAGCGCGGAGGTTCGTCGTCTGCGGACGATGTTGAAAGCCTCCATGAAGGTGCTCGGCTTTACCAACCGAGACGTAGAACGGAAGCTGGGCCTGAGCGGCAGCTATCTCAGCCGGCTCTTTTCCGGGATGATCGACCTGAAGGTGGACCACGTCGTGGCTATTTCGCAGGTGATCGGCCTGGAACCCGATGAGATGTTCCAGCTCGCCTTTCCCAAGAAGCGGAAGGCGGCCACCGCGGCGGCGCTGCGGCTGAAGGAGACGCTGGAGGAGTATCAGCGCACCGGCAGCGCCCCCTGGGGCGGGACGCTCAACCTGGCCGATCTGGAGTTGGAGGATCTGCAGCCGCCCGAGCAGCCGAAGTCGGACACGAGCAGCTCGGATCTGGAGCAGGTCCTGGAGAAGATGATGGCCAAGGCCCTGCACAAGGTCCTCGACCGCATGGGGTGAGAGCCTCCTCACCCCCCGGCCGATGCGCGAATCGGTGGCCAGTGCCCGCCGTGAGTTGGGGGAGCGCGGGCAGGAGGGCTGAAGTTTCGCGAACGCCCCCTCCTAAGCTCTGGCAGATCTGCTGGTGGGATCCTTGCTGCTACCCCCGGCCAGGCGTCGAACGCGGGAAGCCGTGCTCCAGGCGGAGGCGGCGGATGGTGGCGAGCAGGGCTTCCGGTTCGGCCTCTTGCTTGCGGGCAGGCCAGGGGAAGAACCGGGCCTTCGCGGCAGGGGCGGCTTCCAGGACGACGTCGCAGGCTCCCGCCTCCAAGGCCGCCTCGAAGAGGGCGCGCAGCGACTCCTCTCCATCGTTGACCCCGGACACCAGCGGCTTGATCACTACCCGCGTGTCGATCCCCTCGGAGGCGAGCTGGGAAACGGCCCACAGTCTCGCCTCGGGCTCGGCCTCCCTCGGCTCGATCTTCAAGGCCGCTTCCGCATCCACGGACGCGAGCGGAATGTCCACTCTCACCATGTTCCGCTGATCGAGCTCGGCCAGCAAGGCCAGATCCTGCAGGACGCGCGGCGAGCGGGTGGTGATGAAGATCTCTAATCCTTCCATCTTCGTGAAGGCCTGGAGCAGGGCGCGGACGAAGGCAGGCCGGTCCTGCTCCGGAGAGTAGGGATCGGCTCCGTCCAGGCCTAGAGCGATGGGCTCCTGGCGGAGCAGGGCTCGGCGAAGCCAGGGCTCGAGCGCAGGGTCCGGCTTGCCGGTTACAGGGAGCGCGGGGACGAAGGAGAGAGTCGCTTGCCTTGACATGTTACGCCTGTTTTACGCTGAGGAGCGGAAGATGTCAAGGGGGTGAGGGGTTACAATCGCACTCCATGCCCGAGCTGCCCGAAGTCGAGGTCCTGCGCCGGAGCCTGGAGCCGCGTCTCCTGGGCGACCGGATCGAGCGCGTCGAGGTCCGCAATACGGCGATGCGGGAGCCGGTCAAGACGGCCGAGCTGTCCCGCCGCACCCGCGGACGCGAGGTCGTGGCCTTCCGCCGCCGCGGCAAGTACCTGCTGATCGATCTCGAAGGCTCCCCCAAAGGGGAACCAACCACCCTGGTAGTCCATCTCGGCATGAGCGGACGGCTCAC
>JANOCF010000288.1:0-3463 GCA_031412055.1 Holophagales bacterium
AGCAGAAGCTGGCGGACCTCTTGAGGGGCTGTGCGAATGCAGAAGGCCTTACGGCGAAAGCTTTCGGCGGCTCGCCGAGAGCTTGAGGCGTCCTGCGCAGGTTTTCGGCTGGCGGCCGAAACCTTTCGGCCGTCGGTCTCAAACTTTCGGCGGGCCGCCGAAAGGAGAAGTCCGCCGACTTCCGCCTTCGGCCAGCCGGGAAATGTTTTCGGCGATCGCCTCAAGGTTTCGGCGAGGCGGGTAAAGCTTTCGGCGGCTCGCCGAACGCAGAAGTCGGCGGACTCAAGCATTCGGCGGCTCGGGAAATGTTTTCGGCGGGCCGCCGAAAGTTTTCGGCAGGCCGGGCAAAGCTTACGCCGGGCAGCCGAAAAGAAAAGTCGGCCGGGTCAAGCTTTCGGCGGGCCGCCGAAAGGAGAAGCCGGCCGACTCAAACTTTCGGCGAGCCGGGAAATCCCCGAGAAATCCAGAACCGCCTTTGACGCATTGCCCCGGGACATGCCTGCCGCTTCCACCGGCACCCCAGATGGCGTAATATATGTCGCCATGAGGATCACAGTATTTTGAACGACCCGCAGCGGGAGCTCATCGCCGCCCGTGCCAGGGAGGTGGCCGAAGCCGCTCGGGAGCGCGCCCGTGCCGGGGAGGTCTGGCGGCGCCTTCAGGGCGTGGGCCGGCCGGCTGCCTGGCGGGAAGACCCCGAGATCGACAGCTGGGCTTTCTGCGAGAGGCTCTGCCATGAGAGCGCCTCGGTCGCGGAAGAGGACGTCGAGCTTGCCGGCGAGATGGCGGAGCTGGCGCTGGAGGTGGCATCGCGGATCTCCGGCAACGAGGCTCTGCGCTGCCAGGTCCAGGAGTACGCCTGGATGCACGCGGGCAACGTCCTGCGGGAACGCGGCGACCTGAAGAGGGCCGAGGAGGCCTTCGCCAAGGCCAGGGAGTTCTTCGTCGGGGGCATCACGGGGACCCTCCCCAGCCCGTTCGAGCGCGGACGGATCCAGGCCCTGGAAGCCGCCGTGGCCCGCGACAAGGGGCTCCTCTCCGATGCGCTTGAAAAGATCGACTTCGGCATCCGCCTGATGGATGCCAAGAGCCCCACCCAGGCCGCTCTCCTCCTGGAGAAGGGTCGCCTTCTCCGGCGGCTCGGTCACCCGGAGGCGGCGATCCAGGAGCTCTCGCGGGCCATCGATATCGCTTCTCAACGCGCCGCACGCTCCGAGTACTCCGAACAGTCCGACCCGCGCCTTTCCGTCCGCATCCGGATCGAGCTGGGCTGCGCCCTTTGCGACATCGGGCACTTCGACGACCTCGAGCAGCTTTCCGAGCCCTATCGGCGAGCCGTCGTGGGCTTTCCGGTCGAGCAGGCTCGTTTCGTCTGCCTCGAAGGACGGACCGCGGCCGGGCTCGGCCGCGCGGAAGTAGCCGAGGAGGCCTTCCGCAAGGCCCAGACTCTCCCGGAGGCCGCGGTCGGTGATCTCGCCATTTTGGCGCTGGATCTCGGCGCGCTCTATGCCCGCCTGGGCCAGACTGCCGAGCTGCGGAACCTGGCCGAGCCCATCCTGGGGCTCGCCGGGAACCCGAGGCTGAGCCGGGAGGGCGCGGCAACCCTCAAGCTTTTCGGCCGGCTCGCTCGGGAGGACAAGCTGACCGCCGAACGCGCGGCCCTGTTTGCCAAGGATCTCTCCCGCTCGCAAAAAATGTGACGTTCCTGTGACAGGAACGTGGAAGTCGCGTAAAAGCAGCGACATCGGCCGCGCCGGAGATAAACTCGTCCTCCATTTTGGCGTATAGACGGGCGTATAGAGGCTCGGAGGACGATGATGAACCGACGCAAACACGCGCTCCTCGGCTTGACTCTCCTCCTGGCCCTTGCCGGCCTCCTCTCCTGTAGCCGTGGCACGGAAACCGATCCGGATGCTCCCGAAGGCGGGAGCGCTTCCGCCCCGGAGGTCGATCCTTCCAAGGTCGTCCAGCTTCTCTTCACCTATGGCTCGGAGAAGGAAGACTGGATCGAGGAGATCACCACGCGTTTCAACGGCAGCGGGGTCAAGACTTCCGGCGGCAAGGTGATCCAGGTGGAGGCGGTCGCCCAGGGCTCGGGGGAGGCGATCGACGATCTTCTGTCGGGCACGCGGCAGGCCCACCTGACCAGCCCGGCGTCGGCCGCCTTTCTCAAGCTCGGCAACGCCCGGTCGCGGGCGCAGACCGGCAAGGACCTGATCGGCGAGACGCAGAACCTGGTGCTCTCGCCGGTGGTGATCGCCATGTGGCGGCCCATGGCCGAGGCGATCGGCTGGGGGCGGAAGCCGGTCGGCTGGGGGGAGATCCTCGCGCTGGCCCGCGATCCCGGCGGCTGGGCCTCCCACGGGCATCCCGAGTGGGGCGCGTTCAAGCTGGGCCACACCCATCCCGAGTACAGCAACAGCGGCCTGATCGCGCTCCTGGCGGAGGCCTACGCCGGCACGGGCAAGGTGGCGGGGCTGACGCTGGCGGACGTGCGCCGGCCGGAGACCGCGAGCTACGTGGCCGGCATCGAGAGCGCGATCGTTCACTACGGCAGCTCGACCGGCTTCTTCGGCAAGCGGCTGTTCACGGACGGCCCTGGATACCTTTCGGCCGCGGTGCTGTACGAGAACATGGTCATCGAGTCGTCCTCTCCCGAGTACCGGCTGCCGTTCCCGGTCGTGGCGATCTATCCCAAGGAAGGGACGTTCTGGAGCGACCACCCGGCGGGGATCGTGGAGCGGGAGTGGGTCACGCCCGAGCACCGGGAGGCGGCGCGGATCTACATCGATCATCTCCTCGCCCGGCCGCAGCAGGAGCGGGCGCTCCAACTCGGGTTCCGCCCCTCGGACGTGGAAGTCCCGCTGGGACCGCCGTTCGACAAGGCCCACGGGATCGATCCCAAGGAGCCGCAGACCACGCTGGAGGTGCCGCCCGTCGAGGTGATCGACGCGGTGCTCCGGCTCTGGCAGGAAAACAAGAAGCGGTCGGAGGTCACCCTGGTCCTGGATGTCTCCGGCAGCATGAAGGAGGAGGGGCGCATGGACGCCGCGCGCGCCGGGGCCGAGCAGCTCGTGAAGATGCTCGACGAACAGGACCACTTCTCGCTCTTGCCGTTCAACGACAAGCCGGTCTGGGCGGTCCAGGGCCTGCCGATGTCGCAGGCGCGGGAGGGCGCGGTGCGGACGGTCCAGGGCCTGTTCGCCGCGGGGGGGACGGCGCTGTACGACGCCATTGCGCTGGCCTACGACGATGCCGTACGCCGGCGCGACGATGGGCGCATCTCGGCCATCGTGGTGCTGAGCGACGGCGACGACACGGACAGCCGCATCAGCCTGGACGAGCTGCGGCGCAAGATCCAGACGGGCAGCGAGGGGCGCGGAGTGCCCGTGTTCACGATCGGGTACGGCAGCGGCGCGCGCAAGGATGTGCTGGAGTCGATCGCGAACGCGACCCGGGCACG
>JANOCF010000289.1:0-2982 GCA_031412055.1 Holophagales bacterium
GGGCGCGGGTCCCTCTCCGAGAATCTCGCGGAAGACTCCGGCCGTGGAGGCCACCAGTTCGCGGGCTTCCCCCTTGAAGCGGCGGCGCCGGGCCATGGCTTCGAGGAGACCGCGGGCAAAGCCGGTGTCCCAGAGCGCGTCGTAGAGGACTCCCCTTCCCTCCGGATCGTCCGATTCCAGAAGCGCAAGGACCGCCGGCTTCCAGTCGCGCAGCACCTGCTCCGCCCGCTCCTCGCGGGCAAAAGCCAGCGGCAGGGCATAGGTCTCGGGCTCGCCGTTCGCGTACTCGACCGAGACCAGGGCCAGGCGGGCGTCAATCTCGCCCCCGACTCCCTCCAGGGGGAACGACTCGGTGATCCGCAGGTTCCGGATCTTCCGCGCCTTGCCGCCGAACCACCGGCGGGTCGGAAGCAGCCGCGTGAGAGCCGACTCCAGATCCGACTTCCAACGCTCTTCCAGGCAGCCTTCCCAGGCACCCTGGAGCGTGAGCGTCGGGATCTCCGCCTCCGACCCGGTCTCCCCGGCGCGCATCCGCAGCGGCTCCGGCTCCAGCTCCAGGCTGAACCAGTAGAACGAGTTCGGTCCCAGGGTGAGGAGATAAGGCAGGTCGCCCACGGCGGGGAACGAGGTGCGGCCGAACAGCTCCACGGGCGTGGCCCCGCGAAAGGCCGAGAGATCGAGCTCCACGTGCTGGGCGAAGCGCGACAGGTTCGCGACCACCAGCAGGGTCTCGTTCTCGAACCGGCGCAGGAACGCGAGCACGTGGTGGTTCTGCGGATACAGGAACTCCAGGGTGCCGCGGCTGAACGCCTTATGGCGCTTGCGCAGGGCGATGAGCCGGCGCGTCCACCAGAGCAGCGAGTGGGTGTTCCCCTGCTGCGCCTCCACGTTCACCGCCTCGTAGTGGTACTCGGGGTCGGTGATCACCGGCAGGAACAGCTTCTGCGGGTTGGCCTTGGAGAAGCCGGCGTTGCGGTCGCTGCTCCACTGCATCGGCGTGCGCACACCGTTGCGGTCACCGAGATAGATGTTGTCCCCCATGCCGATCTCGTCGCCGTAGTAGAGGACCGGCGCACCGGGCAGCGAAAAGAGCAGGCCGTTCATCAGCTCGATGCGGCGCCGGTCCCTGCCCAGGAGCGGGGCGAGGCGGCGGCGGATGCCGAGGTTGATCCGCGCCCGCGGGTCCGAGGCGTAGACCCGGTACATGTAGTCCCGGTCCTCGTCCGTGACCATCTCCAGGGTCAGCTCGTCGTGGTTGCGCAGAAACGTCGCCCACTGGCAGTCCGCGGGGATGGGCGGCGTCTGCTGCAGGATGTCCACGATCGGGAAGCGGTCCTCCATGCGCAGAGCCATGTAGAGGCGCGGCATGACGGGGAAGTGGAAGGCCATGTGGCACTCGTTGCCGCCCGATTCGAAGTCGCCGAAGTAAGCGATCGAGTCCTCCGGCCACTGGTTGGCCTCGGCGAGGAGCATCCGGTTCGGGTACTTGACATCCACGTGGGCGCGCAGCGTCTTCAGGTACTCGTGCGTCCGGGGGAGGTTCTCGCAGTTCGTCCCCTCGGCCTCGAAGAGGTACGGGATGGCGTCGAGCCGCAGCCCGTCGACGCCCATGTCCATCCAGAAGTCGAGGGCCTGGAGCACGGCCCGGTGGACGCGCTCGTTCTCGAAGTTGAGGTCCGGCTGGTGGGAGAAGAAGCGGTGCCAGTAGTAGGCCTTGGCAACCGGGTCCCAGGTCCAGTTCGAGGTCTCGAAGTCCTTGAAGATGATGCGCGCGTCCGCGTACTTCTCGGGCGAGTCGCTCCAGACGTAGAAGTCGCGCCAGCGGCTCCCGGGCTCGGCGCGGCGGGCGCGCTGGAACCAGGGGTGCTGGTCCGAGGTGTGGTTGATCACCAGCTCGGTGATCACCTTGAGCCCGCGGCGGTGGGCCTCCTTCAGGAAGGTCTTGAAGTCCTTGATGGTGCCGTAAGCCGGATGGACCTCCGTGTAGTCGGAGATGTCGTAGCCGTCGTCGCGCCAGGGGGACGGATAGAACGGGAGGATCCAGATGGCGGTGACTCCCAGGTCCTGGAGATAGTCGAGCTTCGCGGTCAGCCCCTTGAAGTCGCCCATGCCGTCGCCGTCCGAGTCCGCGAAAGCGCGGACATGGATCTCATACATGACGGCATCCTTGTACCAGAGCGGCTCGCGGTCCACATCCTCCCGGCGGTCCCCGTTCATCAGTTCTCCCTCTCTCGATGCTTCACAGGAAGTAGTCGAAGTCTCTCTCCGACCGCACCCTCAACCGCACCCGGAACACGTGGGCCGACTGCTGCGGATCGAGCTGAACGAAGTTGCGCGACCCCTGCCACACATAGCGGGCGCCAGTCAGCAGGTCGTGCACCTGGAAGGACTGGCCGGTCTCGAGGCCGAGCGCCTCCAGGTCCAGGTCGATCCAGGCGGCGTGCACATGGTGAGGGTCGAGATTCACAGCCACCAGGATCACGTTCGCGGCGTCCTCGCTGGTCTTGCTGTAGCAGAGGATCTGCTCGTTGTCCGAGCGATGGAAGCGGAGCGTGCGGTCGATCTGGAGCGCCGGGTTCTCCCGCCGGATGCGGTTCACCAGCGCGATCAGCTCCCGCAGGCTGTCGGGATGGTCCAGGTCCCACTCGCGGATCTGGTACTTCTCCGAGTCCAGGTACTCCTCGCTTCCCCGCTCCCTGGCCCGGTGCTCCAGCAGCTCGAACGCCGGGCCGTAGATGCCGTAGCTCGCCCCGAACGTGGCGGCCAGGATCAGCCGCTGGACGAAGACGGGACGGCCGCCGATCTGGAGCGGCTCGGTGAGGATGTCCGGCGTGTTGGGCCAGAGGTTCGGCCGGAAAAACTCGCGGACCCTGGTGGTGGTCAGCTCGGTGAAGTACTCGGTCAGCTCCGCCTTGGTGTTGCGCCAGGGGAAGTAGTTGTAGGACTGGGTGAAGCCGAGCTTGGCGAGCCGGTGCATGATCT